>JBATMU010000169.1:0-14102 GCA_049289995.1 Rhizobiaceae bacterium
GATCTTTTTCGGCTTGGCTTATGGCCTGCCGGTTCTCGTCATCCGCGAATGGACGGTGCGTCTGACCATTAGCCAGTTCGGGATATTTCTGGCCGGCATGGCCTATGGGCTGATCAACGAAGGGCTGCTGGCCAAGACGCTGTTTCGCCAGACCGGCGTGCCGATCGATGTTTTCGACGATTACGGCTTTGTGCTGGGCGTCAATTTACCGTGGGCGCTCTACATTACGGTCTGGCATGGCCTGTCATCGGTATTGTTTCCGATTGCCCTGACGCATTTTCTGCTGCCCGGCGCTGCCCGGGTGGCTTGGCTCGGCAAGAAAACAGCACTGGCGCTTGCGTTTCTGTCCATTCTTTTGCCGACATTGTTTTTTCTCAATGACGAGACATCCGGGCCGAAGGGCAGCCTGCCAATGCTGGCGGCACTTTGGCTGGCAATGGCCATTCTGGCGACAGCGGCGTCATCATTCCGGCAAGAATCCGCTCCGTCACCGAATCCGGCGCGCTTCAAACCGTTCCTACTCGGTCTGGCAGCATTTGCGCCGATGATTGCTGTACTGCTTGTCGCCCATGCCGATACCCCGCTGGCGATTTACTTTGCCGGCTTCGCATTCATTGCCTGGCTGTGGTCCATGCCCATTCTCAGAAAGCATTGGCAGGCCGCGCTGCACTGGATTGCGCTGGGCTGGTATCTTCAAATGACAGGTCTCGGCGCCATAGCATTGGTCAAAACATCGCCGGCTTCGGTTCTGGCCGGCTTTGCCGCCGTCGCGCTGCTGATTGTTCTGGTCGTGCGCGCCGACCGGAAGCTGGCGTCATGAAGACGCAGCAAGAAGGCGCCGGCATTCCTGAAAGCGCGGCGTTTTTGCGTCTGATGATGATGGCTTCGCCCGCCTTTCCGGTTGGCGGATTTGCCTATTCGCACGGGCTGGAGCAAGCTGCCGCGGATGGCCTTGTCAGCAATGGCGCAGACTTGGCGGATTGGCTGGCCGCCCTTCTGGTGCATGGCGCACCCTGGAACGACGCGGTGCTGTTGTGCGAAAGCTGGCGGCAGGCGGAAGGCGATCTCGCGCCGCTGGCCGAGCTGGCCGAAGCGTTGGCCGGTTCCCATGAGCGCCATCTGGAAAGCCATTCGCAAGGCGCGGCTTTCATCGCTGCCGCCCGCGCTGCGGGCTTCGCCGTGCCGCCTTCGCTGCCTGCTCGCACGGCCTATCCGGTGGCCTTCGGTTCGGTCGCCCGCTTTCAGGGCATACGTGCAATTGATGCGGCCGCTGCCTTTGCCCAGGCCTTTGTCTCCAACCAGATCCAGTGCGCAATCCGGCTGTCCGTTCTGGGCCAAGCCGAAGGTGTGGCGCTGCTGGCAGGATTTGAATGCCGCATTCTTGGCTTGGCGGAATGCGCCGCAGCTTCTACGCTGGATGATCTGGGCGGCGCCGCATTTCAGGCCGAAATTGCCGCCATGCGCCATGAGACGCTGCATTCGAGGATTTTTCGCTCATGACCCTTTTGCTGTCGGTCCTTGCCGCCTTGGTCCTGCTCGGCATCGCTGCTTTGCATGCCGCCTGGGCGCTTGGCAGCACATTTCCGGCCCGCAGCGAAAAAGAACTGGCGCATGCGGTTGCGGGCTTTGCCTTGCGCGATGCCATGCCGCCGCGCGCCGCGTCGGCTTTCGTGGCGCTGGTTCTTTTGGCTTGCGCGCTGTGGCCGTTTGTCATGTCCGGCCACATCCTGCCGGACCTGCCGCGCTGGATGGCGGTGTGGGGCGGCATCAAGATCGCCATCATTTTCTCCCTGCGCGGCGTGATCGGCTACATGCCCTTTTGGCGCAGGCTGACGCCGCAGCAGCCCTTCGCGCGGCTTGACGTGACATATTATTCGCCGCTTTGCCTCGCCATTGCGCTGCTTTTCGTAATCCTTGCCTGGAGCACTTCCTGATGACTTCCGTTAACGGACCCTTGCGCGTCGGCATTGGCGGGCCGGTCGGCTCGGGCAAGACGACGCTGACCGAAAAACTCTGCAAGGCCATGCGCGAACGCTGGTCGATCGCTGTCGTGACCAATGACATCTACACCAGCGAGGACGCAGAAGCGCTGGTCCGGCTGCAGGCCTTGCCCGCCGGGCGCATTGTCGGGGTGGAGACCGGCGGCTGCCCGCATACCGCCATCCGCGAGGATGCCTCCATCAACCTGCAGGCCATTGCCGCACTCAATGAGCGCATTCCCGGCCTCGATGTGATCTTCATCGAATCTGGCGGCGACAATCTGGCGGCCACCTTCTCGCCGGACCTTGCCGATCTGTCGCTCTATGTGATCTCGGTCTGCCAGGGCGGCGATATCCCGCGCAAAGGCGGCCCCGCCATCACGCGGTCCGACATGCTCATCATCAACAAGGCCGATCTTGCCCCCTATGTGGCGGTGGATCTCGATGCCATGCAGGCCGACGCTTCGCGTGCGCGCGGCGCAAAACCCTTCCTGTTCACCGACATGATGCGCGGCAAGGGCGTGGACGAAATTGTTGATTTCATCGTACGCCAGGGCGGGCTGCCGGAACGGTCCTAAACGTTCAGGACCGTGAAGTCCGGCTCGAGCCGGTGGGCGATGATGCGCCGGCCATTGTCCATGTCATGGCCGTAGGCACGGGCGTGGGCGTCCGCCGGGCTGAAGCCGAAACCCAGCCAGCGCTGCGTCAGCCGCCGGCCAAGCTCTGCCTCGCTGACTTCCGCAAACACGGTTACGTCAAACAGCTGCTTCAGGCTGCGCCACGGGTCTTCATCGAGCAGCAGGTAATTGCCCTCGATGATGATGAGCACCGTGTCGGCCGCAATGATGCGCGCAGCGTTGTGGGCGGTCTCGGTCTGCCGGTGAAACACCGGGATGGCCACCTCGCGCCCGCCGGTTTTCAGCCGTTCGAGCATGGCTTTGAAACCATCGAAGTCAAAGGTGTGCGGTGCGCCTTTTTCCGGCCGGATGCCGGCCGCGTTGAGCACGGCATCGTCATAGTGAAAGCCGTCCATCGGCATGGATGCAACGCGCCTACCGGGCTGGTCGAGGCTATCGGCCAAACGCTCGGCCAGCGTCGATTTGCCCGAACCCGGCGCACCGGCAATGCCTGCGAGCAGCCGCCTGCCGGGCTTGGCCAGCGCGTCAAGCCGCGATTCCAGTTCAGCGGGAGTCAGGCCAGCCATGTGTCATAGTCGGAGACCAGCAGCCGGTAGGGCTCCTCGTCTTCCTCGATGGTGGAAAACCGGTCGAGCGGCTCTGCAAACACATTGTCGGTCAGGTCGTCATTGACCGTGGAGACCTCGCCGATGAACACATCGGCGTCCTCTGCCCAGAATGCATGCCAGACACCGGGCATCAGCGTGACGCTTTCGCCGGGCGAAAGCCGCAAGATGCCGCCTGCCTCGAACTCGCGGACAAGGCCATCGGTCGGCACACTGACCCGCGCCTGCTTGTCGATCGAACCATCGGCGGCTGAGGCGTAAAGCTTCAAGGCCAGCGTGCCGCCGCCGCGGTTGATGATGTCTTCGGCCTTGATGTTGTGCCGGTGCATGGGCGACAGCTGGTCGAGACGCGAGATCATCGCCTTTTCGGCATAGAGCATGCCCCGGCCCTTGTCCAAATCCGCGGCACGCCCATTGCGCACGGTGAACAGGAACAGGCCGCGCTTGTCAAAGTCGCCCTTGCCGTAATCGGTGATGTCCCAGCCCATGCGCGCGGAGACGATGCCGTCAAGCTGGCCGCGCCGCGCCTGCATCTGCTTGGGCGTCCAATTGGCGAAGGGCGGCATCACGTAGCCGAACGAGCGGATGAACGCCTCACCCGCCCTCAGGATGTCATTGACCTCGGAGCGCTTCATGCTGCAGCCAGCGCCTCTTCCGGAAGCTTTGCGCCGGTCATGTAGGCGACGGCGTCCGACATGGTGTGCTTTTTCGGGTCGATCACGCACAGCCGCCGGCCGAGCCGATGGATGTGGATGCGGTCGGCCACTTCAAACACATGCGGCATGTTGTGGCTGATAAGGATGATCGGAATGCCGCGCGAGCGCACATCGAGGATCAGCTCCAGCACGCGCCGCGATTCCTTGACGCCCAAGGCTGCCGTCGGCTCATCGAGAATGATGACCTTCGAGCCGAACGCTGCAGCCCGCGCCACAGCCACGCCCTGGCGCTGGCCGCCCGACAGCGTCTCAACTGCCTGGTTGATGTTCTGGATGGTCATCAGCCCGAGTTCGGACAGCTTTTCACGGGCGAAGGCTTCCATCTTGCCGCGGTCCATCATCCGGAACAGCGAGCCCATCAGGCCCGGCTTGCGGATTTCCCGGCCCAGGAACATGTTGTCGGCAATCGACAGGGCCGGCGACAGGGCAAGGTTCTGGTAGACGGTTTCGATGCCGGCATTGCGGGCGTCTTCCGGCGAGCGGAAATGCAATTGCTTGCCATCCATCCAGATCTCGCCGTGATCGGGCGTCACTGCGCCGCTGATCGCCTTGATCAGCGTCGATTTGCCCGCGCCATTGTCGCCGATGACCGCAAGGATTTCCCCGGGATAGAGATCGAAATCCGCGCCGTTCATGGCCACGACAGTGCCATAGCGTTTCATCAGGCCATTGGCCTTCAGGATCGGTTGAACGTCACTCATTGCGAAGCCCTCCGCAGCCATTGGTCAAGGGCAACAGCGACGATGACGAGAGTGCCCGCCGCAAACTGCTGCCAGTAATCATCCACGCCCGCCAGCGACAGGCCGGTATTGAACACACCGACGATGAAGGCGCCGAGCACCGAACCGACGATCGAGCCGCGCCCGCCGAACAGCGAGGTGCCGCCAATCACCACGGCGGTGATCGAACCCAGATTGACCGTTTCAAACGAGATTGGCGAGACCGAGCCAACGCGGCCTATGGCCACCCAGGCGGCAAAACCGCAGATCAGCCCGGCTGCCGCATAGACCGAGATCAGCGTGCGGTCGACACGGATGCCCGACAGCATGGCCGCATCCGGATCATCGCCGATGGCATGCACATGCCGTCCCCAGGCGGTGTGGTTGAGAATGTACCAGACAATGGCCGCCAGAATGATCAATGCCATGCCGCCAAAGGTGATGGTCGCGCCAAACGCCTTGATGCCGTTTCCGAACCACAAAAGCGCCGGCGCATTCTGCTCGATATCGAGATTGCGGATGGATTCGGAATGCGAATACCACAGTTTCAGCGCCGTGAAGATCGACAGCGTGCCGAGCGTGACAATGAAAGGCGGCAGTTTGATCTTGGCGACCAGAAAGCCGTTCAGCCAGCCCATCAAGGCGCCGATACCCATGCCTGCCGCAATGGCGAGCGGCACGGGCACGCCGAGAATGACGGCGAGCCGGCCGATGACCAGTGACGACACCACGAGGATCGCGCCTACCGAAAGGTCGATGCCAGCTGTAAGGATGACCAGCGTCTGGGCAATGGCGACAAAACCGGTCACCGTCACCTGCTGCAGGACGGTCGACAATGCGCCCGGCGTCATGAAGCGCGGCGCAATGATGCTGAAGAACACCACGCTGATCAGCAGCACGAAGGCCGGAATGATGGTCGGATTGGACCGCACAAAGGCACGGATCATCGGGATGAGGGACTTGTCGTCCCGCTCGAAGCTCGCCACCGACTTGTCGGCTTCGGCCAGCTTGGCTTCAAAATCGGATATGGTTTTGGTGGGTGCGGTGTGTTCGCTCATGGAATGCGCCTTCTCCCCGGACTATTTTCCGCCTGCCGGTTTGCCCGGTCTTTTTTGTGCGAAGGGCGACTGTTGCAGCCGCCCTTCGGTAATTCAAGCGATTTCAGACCGCAGGATCAGCCCCAGCAGAGCTCGGTGCCCTTGGCTGAGTCGATCGACGGCACGCCGTCGGCCGGCTGGTCGGTGACCAGGTTCACGCCGGTGTTGAAGAACGCCAGGCCTTCCGAAGCCTTCGGCTTGGTGCCGTCCTTGGCGAATGCGGCGATGGCGTCAATGCCAAGGCCGGCCATTTTCAGCGGGTACTGCTGTGAGGTGGCGCCGATGACGCCATCCTTGACCGACTTGATGCCGGGGCAGCCGCCGTCAACGGAGACGATCAGCACGCCCTTCTCCTTGCCGGCCTTTTTCAGGGCCTGGAATGCGCCTTCGGCAGCCGGTTCATTGATCGTGTAGACCACGTTCATGTTCGGCTCTTTGGCGAGCAGGTTTTCAACCGAACGCACGCCGCCTTCCGGATTGGCATCCGAGGTTTCGTGGCCGATGACGCGCGGGTCCGTTTCCGAGCCCATGACCTTCAGGTCCGGCACTTCGATGCCGAAGCCGACCAGGAAGCCGGTGTCGCGGGCGACGTCAACCGAGATGTTGTCCTTGTTGATGTCGAGCATGCCGATCTTGGCATCCTTGGCGGCATCACCCAGCTTGGCCTTTGCCCATTTGCCGATCAAAAGGCCGGCTTCGAAATTGTCGGTGGCGAAGGTCATGTCCTGGGCTTCGGCATCCGCCAGCGGCGTGTCGAGTGCAATCACCAGAAGGCCGGCAGCGCGGGCGGCCTTGAGGGCCGGGCCGACAGAATCGTTGGACGGGGTGATCAGGATGCCCTTTGCGCCAGCGGCGACGCAGTTTTCAATCGCGGTGATCTGCGGGGCGGCATCGCCGTCCTTTTCGCCGGCGAAAGCCTGGAATTCGAGGCCGGCTGCCTTGGCGGCGGCTTCAGCGCCTTCCTTCATTTTCACGAAGAACGGGTTGGTGTTGTTCTTGGTGATCAGGCAGGCGCCGCCTGCGGCCTGGGCCGACGAGATCGACGCAACGCTGAGCGCAAGCGCGCCGAGCATGGAAGCGAGAATGGTCTTTTTCACGTGGTATCCTCCCGGATGATGTTTGCCGGAAATGGCCGGCCCCATACCAAGTCCGAAGCGGTTTCCGGGCGGTGCGGCCCTTGTTGCTGGCAGCCCTCCCGGCCGCTTCTCCCTTTACGAAATACCGGATTCAAGGGCTTGTCAATAAATAAATCCACTTGATTTATTAATTCGATCTGCGAAGCTTCCGCTTGCCTTTCAAAACCGCTGCGTCAAGTTGGCGGATGATACGGACAGGTGAGGAGACAATTTTGGCAGCGCATTGGGCTGGCGCAGAAAGCGTGGCGGATTCGGCCGGCGGGGCAAGCCGCGGCTCGAACCAGACCGGCGTGCGCGCTTACAACGAGCGGCTGGTCATGTCGCTGGTCCGCCGTCATGGCGAACTGGCCAAGGCTGATATCGCCCGGCTGACCGGCCTGTCGGCCCAGACGGTGTCCGTCATCATGCGCAGCCTTGAAAGCGACGGCCTTTTGGTGCGCGGCGCGCCGCAGCGCGGCCGCGTCGGCCAGCCATCGGTGCCCATGCGGCTCAATCCGGAAGGGGCCTTTTCTTTCGGCCTGAAGATTGGCCGCCGCAGCGCCGATCTCGTCGTCATGGATTTTGTCGGCGGCGTTCGCGGCATCCTGCACAAGACCTACGCCTGGCCATCGGCAGGCCGCCTGCTTGATTTTGTCGTGAAGGGCGTCGGCGAATTGTCGGCGCTGCTGTCTGACGACGGCCGCCGCCGCATTTCCGGCATCGGGCTCGCCATCCCCTATGAATTGTGGAACTGGGCCGATGAAGTCGGCGCACCGGATGGCGCAATGGATGAATGGCGCCATGTCGATCTGGCTGCCGAAATCGCCGCGCTTGTTCCCTATCCGGTGTTTGTCGAAAACGATGCGACGGCGGCTTGTGGCGCCGAATTGGTGTTCGGCCGCGGCCCGGAATTCGCCGATTTTCTCTACCTGTTCATCGGCTCGTTCATCGGTGGCGGCGTTGTGCTCAATCACGCGCTTTATCCCGGCCGTACCGGCAATGCCGGCGCCATCGGCTCCATGCCGGTGCCCGGTCCGGATGGGCGAACGGTCCAGCTCATCGATGTCGCGTCCATCTTCGTACTTGAACGAATGCTGAAGGCCGCAAACATCGACCCTTCACCGCTCTGGCTTTCGCCGGAAGACTGGAGCGGCTTTGGCGCACTTCTCGATGTGTGGATCGAAGCCACGGCGAATCATGTCGCCCATGCCATTGTGGCGGCAAGCTCGGTCATTGATTTTGCCGCAACCATCATAGATGGGGGTTTTCCGGCGCCGGTGCGCGAGCGCATCGTGACTGCCGTCAACCGCGAAATCAGCCAGCTCGATCTTCAGGGAATTGCCGCTCCCGAAGTCACCGCAGGCGGCGTCGGGGCCATGGCGCGGGCCATTGGCGGGGCGAGCCTGCCGCTGTTCAACCGCTATCTGCTCGACCGCAACGTGCTTTTCAAGGATGCCGACAATGCTTAAGGGCCTCGACCCGCTGCTCGGACCCGACCTTCTGCATGCGCTGAGGGCCATGGGCCATGGTGATGAAATCGCCATTGTCGACGGCAACTACCCCGCCGACGCCGATGCGGAGCGGCTGATCCGGCTGGACGGCCATGGGGCGGTGCGTGTGGTCTCGGCGGTCCTCAGCGTCATGCCGCTGGACAGGGAGGTTGATGAAGCTGTGTTTCATCCGCTGACCGCCATGCCCCAGCAGGTTCACGCCGACATGACCGCGGCAGTGCGCGCCCTCGAACCGCATGCCGGAATTGCGGCGCTGGCCGGTCAGGCGTTTTATGACCGGGTCAAATCCGCCTATTGCATTATTGCCACCAGCGAACCAAGGCTCTACGGCAATATTGTCCTGCGCAAGGGCGTCATCCAACCGGCGGATACCCGATGATCCTGTCCTGCGGCGAATCGCTGATCGACATGCTGCCGCGGGCAACCGCAGACGGCGAGCCCGCTTATGCGCCCTATTCGGGCGGCGCGGTTTTCAACACGGCCATTGCGCTTGGGCGGCTGGATGTTCCCGCCGGCTTTCTGTCCGGCGTATCGACCGATCTTTTCGGCGAACAGCTTGCCGCCGATCTTCAGGCCTCCAATGTGGATACATCGCTTCTGGTACGTTCGGACCTCCACACCACTTTGGCCTTCGTCAAGCTCACCAACGGCCATGCGCAATACGCTTTTTTCGACGAAAACACCGCCGGACGGATGCTCGAAAAACACGCCTTGCCGGCCATTCCGGACAGTGTGACGGCCCTGCATTTCGGCGCAATCAGCCTGATCCCCGAACCCTGTGGCTCCACCTATGAAGGCCTGATGGCCGCCATGGCGCCAAGCCGGGTGATTTCGTTTGATCCCAATATCCGGCCCAACTTCATTCCGGACAAGGCGGCCCATTTGGCGCGCATGCACCGCATGCTGGCCATGAGCGACATCGTCAAAGTGTCCGATGAGGATCTTTCCTGGTTCGGCGAAGGCGGCTTTGATGAAGTCGCCCCGCGCTGGCGCGCAATGGGCGTCAAGATCGTCATCATGACCCGCGGCGCCGACGGGGCAGTCGCGCTCGGCCCCAATGGCAAGGCCGAAGTGCCCGGCGTGCCGGTCACGGTTGCCGATACGGTCGGTGCCGGCGACACGTTCAATGCCGGTTTTATGGCGTCCCTTCATGGGAAAAATCTCTTGGCGAAAGGCGCGCTTTCCGGTCTCCGGGGGGATGATCTGGTTGAAGCTCTGTCTTTCGCTGCCCGGGTTGCGGCCGTCACGGTATCGCGCCCGGGCGCCAATCCGCCCTGGCGGCGCGAACTGGCCTGACGGAGGTCAGCGCCCGGCCAGAAAGCCATCGTCGAAGGGAAGGCGCAGGATTTCGCCGCCCTCTGGCCGTACAACCAAAAAGCCCGGCTCGGCGTGGATCGACGTGATGACATGCGGCCCGCCAGGCAATGCAGCCGCGCCGGTGACCTGCCGGATGAACAGCGTTCCGCCCAGATCAAATGCCGTGACGATTCCGGCTGCGGTCAGCGCATTTTCGCCCATGGATGCAGCATGGCCGCCCGGATCGGCGCGCCCGTCCTCGATGCCGAGCACGCCCTTGTGGGCACCCGACCATGGCGCATAGTCCCGCCCGCCATTGGAATGCCAAAGCATGGTGACCGGCAGCACCGCCGGATCCTTGAGCGTGAAAACCAGATCCTGCTCTGCCCGCCGCGATACGCAGGCCCAGCCGAGCGCAGCACCGGACGTGTCCGCCAGGAGCGCAAAATCCTCGTGGCGTTCGGCCACGGGAAAGGTTGTGAGGTCGCCTGTGCCGCCATCCGCCATTGGCAAGGCGTGGATGTCATCCGTCTGCGCCGGATAGGCGAAAACCGAACGGCCGCGGGCCGGATCGCTTTCCAGCGGCGCATCGAGCGTCCGGGCGAATTGCTTGGGCGAAAAGCTGAGCCTTCCGCCGTCTTGCATGTGCACCATGGTGTGATGGGCAGCCGAGATCCGCCCCGTCCCACCGCACAGTACATGTTCCTGATAGACGAATGGATGTCCGTCCATCAGCGTCAGCGTCTTTTCGACAGTGGCGCCCATCACCTGGCGCAGCAGGCGAAAACTCGCAGTTACCCCGCCTGGAATGCCGCCCTGGCCAAGCGGCTCCCATTCGCTGTTGGCCGGCCAGCCATGGCTGGGCGAGCCGTCAACATCAGAACGGCCGAACGGCGCGCAAAAGAAATCGCCCGACAGATGCCGCACATTGGGCGGCATTCCTTCGGGAAATCTGGCCAGAGGATCATCGGCCCAGGCCGCCCGGTGCAGCGGCGTGAGCAAGCGTCCGAAGCTCTCCACTTTCAGATGCGCCAGATGCCCGGTCTGCAGGTCGACCGAGACCGAAATACCGTCAGCCGATAGCGGAAAAAAACTCATGATCCCCTGTCAAACCGCCGCACCGGCGACTGGCTGCCATCCGCATAGGTCACCTGCAGGTCGATCCGCTTCACCTCTTCGCCGACCTTGAAATAGGGCAGGAAGCCATCGGGTATCGCATAGGGCCGCTGCGGATCGCAGGGCGGCAGAACGAGTTTTTGCGCGAGTGCCGCGCCATTCACTCCATAGGCGGCTTCCTTGATGCCGCAGGCAAACGAAGCCAATTGCGAGAAATAGACATTGCCGCGAAAGCCCGAAGCGTCAAACACCAGCCATGAGGTCCAGCTTGCCTCCAGCATGGTCTTGGCGCTGTCGGCCAGCGCCTGATCGGGGTTGAAGGCAAAGGGAAACGGCCCGGCCTCGCGGCCTGATACATCGGTGTATTTCACCTCGATCAGCCCGGCCGCCGTGCCCTTGGCCAGCGAGAACGACGGATTGGGCATTTTCTTGCCGGTCTGCTGGTCGACGATGGCCAGTTCGCCCGTCTGCGTGAAATCACCCGTCCCGCCAAAACGCCAGAAAATCGCCGTTGCCGGTTCGGGCAGAGAAATGGTGATCGTCCAGCCCTCGCCGCCCGGCATTATGACCAAAGCCGGCGCAAACGCTCCGCCGGAAAGATCGCCCAAAGCCGTCTGCCGGATTTTCGCGTCGTCGAGCCAATCGGCGAGCACGGTCTGGTCGACAAATGACGGCACCAGCCTGCCATCCGCCTCAAAGCCGAGAAAAGCCTTCAACGCCTCGCCTTCCTTGCGCTTGTCGGCAATGGAGCGCTTTCCGAGCCGGTCTTCGGAATATTCGTCCGCCAGGAACTTGAAGCCCGGACCGTAGTCCGCATTGGCTTTCAGGAAGGCATCGAGCTTTTCCTGCCGGGCGGCGTCGTCAAACTGCAACAGGTGCGCCAGCGCGAGCGCCCGCGCCGGTTTCTGCCGCGCCAGTTCGCCCAGCACTTCGCGTGCCCCAGCCCGTCCGTCCTGCACCCGCAAGAGCGTGGCAAAGCGCAGATAGGGATCAATGGCATCCACCCCGAAACGGGCGAAGCCGAGATAATCGGCCCGCGCATTGACCATGTCGCCCGACAATTCGTGAATGCGGGCATTGTGATAGAACTCTTCGGGCTTTTGCGGGTCGGCAATCAGCCCGCCCTGCTTGCCGAGATTGGCGAAGCCTGCGGCAATCGCCTCGATGGAGCCGGCGATTTCATCGGTCTTGGCGCCAATCTCGTCGACCTTGGCCTCGATCCGCTCGACGCTTTTCTCGATCAGCCCGATCGATTGCTGCAGGCGCGCAATGGCCGGAATGAGATCGGCCAGAATGCCGTTTTCGGCTGCTGCCGCCTGCTGGGTGGTCCACAACCCGCCGGTCACCGTCGCCGCCGCCGCGCAGAACACCAATGCCGGAAGCCCGCGCTCGGCGCTGACAAATTTGAAGGCGAGTGCCGCCAGCACCGCCACCCCGCCAAGCCCGGCAGCAATCGCCAGCCAGGCGGCAAATGGCGCGAGCGGCTGCAAGACGTCAGCGACAAACCCGCCGATGGCCGCAATGCCGCCCGCCCATTTGCCGGACCGCATGAGCGAGGCGCGCAGCGCCGACTGGGCGACAGACGCCCCATGACCGATTTCAGACATGTTTCGCTCCCCGAAGGAAACCCCGGCCCATGCTAACGCGGCAATCGCGGCAGGAAAAGGACAGATTGCGGACAGCCGCACGGCCAGCACGCGCCAGCCTGCCTTTGGCATTGAGTTGCGCCGTCGGTTCGGTTAAACACGCTTCCGCCGGGACCAAAACCCCGGTCCGCAGGCCGCCTGCGCGCGCACCCGTAGCTCAGCTGGATAGAGCGCTGCCCTCCGAAGGCAGAGGTCAGGGGTTCGAATCCCTTCGGGTGCGCCACAAATTCAATGACTTATGAGAGCATGGCCTCGTCTGTATGAAATGAGTACGGAAAAGCGGGCTCATTTGCGCCTCCTAGACCGGACCTCATCTGCCCAAAACTGGCCTTCTGGATTTGTCCATTTGTTAGGAATGTGCATTTCTTGTGGTCATGGAAATGCTTGCGAAAATCGTCGGCGCATACATCGTAGCGTGGTTAATCGCCGCGAATGGGGACTTATGGCCACGAGATCAGGTGCGCGTATTTGGAGAGTCCCGCCAGACAGACCAGACAACCGGACAACTGACCCCTTGGCGTCTCGAAGCGCCATGGGGGTAGTGGGTCAGTTTGAAATTTGATCGGCTGACTTTTTATAGGAGCCGCGCTTCATATCCTTCTTAGCTTCGTCCATTTCGATTAGCGCGGCAATGTCGCCAATCTCCCAAAGGCGGGCAGGCACGCCAGCAGCCATGGCAGGCGTCATTCGAAGGGTCGAATGAATGCGGACGAAATTGTAATCATCATGTGGAGCGCGACCGCGTAAGCGTGGTTCTCAACCTTCTTTGAAAAGCCGTCTGTGAGGCGAGTGAACCGGCGCATGTGCATCCGCATGGTTTTGTTGCTGCGCTCCACATATGACGTGCTGACATGTTCAATGTAAGGGGCACCTTCGATGCGGGTCTTTTTGATGCCCGTGCATTCTGCCGGTGAATAGCGGCCTTTGCCGCCGTCCGGTGCCGCACCGTAAATTTTGACCAATTGAGCGTAATCAACATCAGCGCCGAAAGCGCCCTCGACTGCTTCCAAATAGGCCTTATGACCATCGGAAGTCAGTTGGACGCGGTTAGCCAAACGGGACCGCAGATCGTCCATGAACACCATGGCGCATTCGCCATCACGCCCGCCAACAAAGTATTAAACGATCAGTTTGCTATCCGCGTCAATCGCCGTCCAAGTCCATGTGTCGCCAGCGCCTTCCGGCGCAGCTATAGCTAGCGCAACGTTCTTTTGCTTCGCGTAGGTGAAGCTCCAAATTTCATCGACCTGGACACGCTTAGAGGCGACGTTCTGCACATTGGCGTCATGGAAACCCATGCAGACCTTGCCAGCGTCACAAAGCAATTTCGTGATCGTGTTTTGCTTGCGCCGGTAACTCGCGAAATGGCGCGGATGGACTGCCCCTCGCAGAGAAGGTGGAGGATGTTAGCACGAGCGTTTAAATCGAGCTTATTCATAGCTCAATTCAATATGACATTTATGCTTGACCGTTAAGCTTTATATATCAATTTCAATCAGCGGCTTTTGCCCTTTCACGGGCCGCGTCAACCTCCGCAAATATCCTTTTAACCGCCTCGGCGCTTCTGTCTTTGGCCGATTTTCGCGAATCTTTCGGGAAAAGCAACTCTAGCATCTCCGCCGAAAGATCCGTTGTCACCTCGGAATACACTTCATGCATTGCAT
>JBATMU010000170.1:0-4245 GCA_049289995.1 Rhizobiaceae bacterium
GCGCTGGCCGATCTGCCGCCGCGCCGCAATTCCGCCGGTCCCGGCATGCGCCGCAAGGCCGAGACCGACCGCGATGCGCGCATTGCCACGGAAGCGCCGCATCACAAGCCCAATGCCGAGCGCAACCGGCATATGCCCGAACAGGCCGAAGGCAAGCCGGCGTTCAAGAAAAAGCGCCGTTTTGGCGGAAAGCCGGGCGGCCAGCGCGCCGCGTAAGCCAAGCCGCATGATCCCATTGCCAATGGCCGGGCGCTTGCCCGGCCATTTTCTGTCTGGGGCAGACGGTTGCGGCCTGCGCCCGTCAAATTATTCGCGCCCTTGGCGCAGTTTTGGTTGTGCCAGGCGTTTTCCGGCATATCCAGCGGGCACCCGGCTCCGCTAAGCTCGCCCCATGCATGGAATCGCCGCGCTTACCGCCGCCTATGTCTTGTCGCAATTTTTCCGCTCGTTTCTGGCGGTGTTGACACCCGCGCTTGGCGCTGATCTTGGGGCGACCAAGGCCGACCTTTCGCAGGCCTCCGGCGCCTGGTTCGTTGTCTTCGCACTGGCCCAGTTTGGCGTCGGAATGGCGCTCGACCGGTTCGGACCGCGCCGTACGGCGGCCATCCTGTTGGCGGTTGGCGGCGGCGGCGGTTCGGTGCTGTTCGCCTCGGCCGGGTCGCCGCACGCGATAACGGCCGCCATGGGGCTGATCGGGCTGGGCTGTGCGCCGGTATTGATGGCGGCGTTCTTCTTGTTTGCCCGTAATTTCCCGCCCGCCCGTTTTGCCTTTCTTGGCTCGACAATGGTTGGCGTCGGCAATCTCGGCAATGTCGTCGGCGCCGCTCCGTTGGCCGCAGCAGCCGAAACTTTCGGCTGGCGACCGGTCATGCTGGCCCTGGGCCTGATCGCGTTGGCGGTGGCAGGCGCGATCATGCTTTTCGTCAAGGATCCACCGCGGGCTGAAGGCCATGCCGGCCTTTCCGGTTTTGGCGAATTGTTGCGCTTGCGCACCTTGTGGCCGCTGATCCCGCTGACCGCGCTGAACTATGCCCCGGTTGCCGGCATTCGCGGCCTGTGGGCCGGTCCTTATCTCAACGAAGCTTTTGGCGCCGATGCGCTGACCATCGGCAATGCCACCTTGGGCATGGCCTTGGCCATGGTGGCAGGAAATCTGGCTTATGGTCCGCTCGACCGGCTGTTCAATTCGCGCAAATGGGTTGTCCTGGCCGGAAATTCAGTGGTCCTGACAGTACTGACCGCGCTGGTCTTCTGGATCGGCGCCGGGATATGGGTATCGGCGCTCGCCATGGCCGTCATCGGCTTGTTCGGGTCGAGCTACGCGCTGCTGATGGCTCATGCCCGCGCTTTCATTCCGCCGCATCTGACCGGCCGCGGCGTGACGCTGATGAATTTCTACTCGATCGGCGGCGTTGGCCTCATGCAGTTGGCGACTGGTACGGTGGTCAGTTCGGCTTCCATGCCAACTGATCCGCTCGCCGCTTGGCGCGCCCTCATGATCTTCTATGCCGTGACCTTGGGCCTGGCTCTGCTGGCCTATCTGTTTTCGCGCGACGCCAAGCCGGAACTATAGGCCTTTCACCCATTCAAGCGCCTTGGCGGCCACTGCTTCCGTGGTTGAAGGCGACAGCGCATCGCCGGCAATCACATGCATGTAGGGATCGTCAGAGGCCGTGATGACCATCATGTCCGCTTTGGCACCCCATTGTCCGGCTTTCTGGCGGGTCAGATCCGGGCGCACCACCTTGTCGGCATCGGAAAAGACAAACAGCGCGGGAATCTTGATGTTGGCCACATTTGTGTCGCGGGCCAGTTTGGTCATTTCTGCCATCGGCAAGACGGCCAATGACGGATAGCGGGTGGTCCACAACCGCCCGTGCGCCTCATTCGCCGGCTCGAATGACCGCTCATCGCCGGCAATGATCGGCACCAGTTTCGACGCCCAGGGCAGGGTGAGAATTTCAGAACCCTGCGCCTGTACCGCAAAGTTCGGCGAAATCAGCATCATGCCTGCCACATTGTCCATCATGCCTTTTTGCGCCGCGCCCCAGACGGCAAGGCTGCCGCCGGTCGACGTGCCGATCACGATGACCCGTTCGCCGATCAGCCTGCCTATTGCCAAGGCTTCAGCGAGATCGTTGACCCAGCCGTTGACGCTGCCCGCCAACATTGCCTGGCCATTCTGCCCGTGTCCGGCCAGCCGGGTATAATACAAATTGGCGCCCAGACTGGCCGCCAGCTTGTCGGGCACCGGGCGGACCTCACCCTTGGATGCCGAGAACCCGTGCACATAGACTATGGCCAACGGCGTCTTGGCGCGCGATTGCGGAAACGCCCAGATGATTTCTTTTTCGAGACCCTCGCGGATGCCGCCAATTCCCGCTTCCTGCTTTTCAAGCCATGCGGCCGGATCCGCGCCAATGGCCGTAGCATCGAAGCTGACACGGGTGTCTACAGGCGTGCGCGGCCCGGCAAAAAATGCAGCGGCGGCAAGACCGAGCACTGTCAGGCTGACGCCTGCGAACGTTGAAAATTTCATCTTGGCTTCCTAGCTGGCCGGTAACGGGTTTCGGGATCACTGCAAATAAACGCGGCGGCGGCAAGTGCCGACGGCATCCCCAAGGTTCCTTTGCCCCCATTCCCGGCGCAGGAGCATGAAAATTCTGCGAATTGGCAACAAGCAGCCAATGCTGGCTTGAAAGCGGCGCTGCACCTTTCTACCCTTGTCCGGAAACGGAAGGACTCTGATGCCCAAAAGCGTGATCGACGCCATCGGCAATACGCCGCTCATTACCCTCAAGCGCGCCTCGGAAGAGACCGGCTGCACCATTCTCGGCAAGGCGGAATTTCTCAATCCCGGCCAGTCGGTCAAGGACAGGGCAGGGCTGTTCATCATCCGCGACGCCGAACGGCGCGGCCTGCTCAGGCCCGGCGGCACCATTGTCGAGGGCACTGCCGGAAATACCGGCATCGGCCTGACGCTTGTGGCGCGTGCGCTGGGCTACAAGACCGTCATCGTCATTCCAGAGACCCAAAGCCAGGAAAAGAAGGATGCTCTCAGGGTCATGGGCGCCGAATTGATCGAAGTTCCGGCTGTTCCCTACAAGAATCCCAACAATTACGTGAAACTGTCGGGGCGCTTGGCCGAAAAACTGGCTGCAACCAGCGCAAATGGCGCGGTCTGGGCCAATCAATTTGACAATGTGGCCAACCGCGAGGGCCATGCCGCCACCACCGCTGAGGAGATATGGACCCAGACTGGCGGCAGGATCGACGGCTTTGTTGCCGCTGTCGGCACCGGCGGCACATTGGCGGGCGTCGCCGAGGGGCTGCGCGCCCACAAGCCGGATGTGAAAATCGCGCTGGCCGATCCGTTTGGCGCGGCACTGCATTCCTACTACATGACAGGCGAATTGAAATCCGAAGGCGGCTCGATCACCGAAGGCATCGGCCAGGGCCGCATCACCGCCAATCTCGACAATTTCCGCCCGGATTTCTCGTTCCAGATCGCTGATTCGGAAGCCCTGCCAATCATTTTCGGGCTTATCGAGGAGGAGGGGCTGTGCCTTGGCGGCTCGTCGGGCATCAACATCGCCGGAGCCATACGCCTGGCGCGCCAGCTCGGGCCGGGACACACAATTGTAACCGTGCTGTGCGACCACGGCACCCGTTACCAGTCAAAACTGTTCAACCCGGCTTTCCTGCGAGAAAAGGGCCTGCCAACGCCCGCCTGGATGGAACGCAAGAGCGAAATCGCCGTGCCGTTCGAGCCGGTGCTATGATTGTCCGCACCGAAGCCCTGTTCCGTGACGACGCCTATCTGTCGATTGCCGAAGGCGTGGTCTCCGGCCTGACGCCAGAAGGCGGCATAAGGCTCGACCGAACCAATTTTTACGCCCAATCCGGCGGCCAGCCCGGCGACACCGGATTTTTCGAACGCGCCGACGGATCACGGATTGCCATCGCGGCGACCGTTACCGGCGAAACCAAGGACGACATCCTGCATATCCCGGCGCCCGGCGCGCCGGTTCCAGATATCGGCGAGGTGTTGGTCCTGCACATCGACTGGGAACGGCGCTACAAGCTGATGCGCATGCACGCCGCCTGCCACATCTTGTCGGTGGTCTGCCCGTTTCCGATCACCGGTGCGGCAGTTGGCGAAGACGAAAGCCGCGTCGATTTCGACATCCCCGACCCAAGTTATACGCGCGAACGGGTCAGCGCCGACATGATGGCGCTGGTTGC
>JBATMU010000171.1:0-6269 GCA_049289995.1 Rhizobiaceae bacterium
GTGGACCGGATTGCCCGAAATCAGCCGGCCTTCGGCGGGCCCACCCGTTTCCGGCGCAACATCCGGAGCAATCATTCGAAAACAGGTCATTGGCGTCTCCTACTTCTGAACGCAGCCTAACCGCGCCTGAAACGGCTTCCAAGCGGCGTCTTTGCAATTCAACCCTGAATTAACCTGCCCAGATTATTCTGTGCGGCAAGGGCAAGCGGGGACAAGACTTGCCACAAAGACTTGTCATTGGGGGATTTCGCCATGTTCAGTTCATCTTCGGGAAAAACCGTCGAAGTTTCGGTCCGCATGCTTGATAGCGCCGTGCTGCGCGGCTCCATCGTCACCGGTGCGGCGGCCACGCTGGAAGGCGTGCTCAGCAAGGAAACGCCGTTTCTGGAATTCACCTCCAAGGACGGCCAGCGCAAGTTCCTCGCCAAGCACCAGATCGCCTATGTCGAGCCGGTCGAACCGCTGCGCAAGCCGGTCATCACGGCGGCCAAGGACCCCAGCTACATGGACTGTTTCTCCATGCTCGGCGTGCGGCAGGGCTGTTCGTTCGACGAGGCCAAAATGGCGTTCCACAGCCTCGCCAAGCTCTACCACCCCGACCGCTATTCGGCAGTCGAACTGCCGGAAGAAGTGGCCCGCTACATGACCGACATGTTCCGGCAGATCAATACGGCCTTCACCGAACTGCGCTCGGAAATGCGCGCCGCGGCCTGATAAATCCAGGCCTCAGCCGCGCTCACCATTCAATCGGCTTGCCGTATTGGTCACGGAAAGCCCCATTGGCGTCAGGTCCCAGCGCGTCGATGACCGCAAGCAAATCGCGGGCGGCCTCTCGCGCACTGCGGATATCGAGCCCTGCCCTGGCAAATGGCTCAGACAGGCTGCTTTGGACCGTTCCGGGATGCAGGGCTATGCAAATGGCTTCCGGTTGCCTGCGCGCCAACTCGATTGCGGAGGTGCGCACGATCTGGTTCAGCGCCGCTTTGGAAGCGCGATAGGCATGCCAGCCGCCGAGGTGATTGTCACCGATTGAACCGACACGGGCCGACAGCGTGGCAAAAACCGATTTGCCGCCACTCGCCAACAGCGGCAGAACATGCTTGAGCAGCAGCGCCGGGCCAATGGCATTGATCGCGAAGGCATGGGCCATATGTGCGGCGTCGATTTGCCGGAGGCTTTTCTCCGGCATGTAGCCCTTTCCATGCAGAAAGCCTGTTGCAACAAAAGCGAGGCGCAGCGGCCGCCCGTCCTCACTGATCCTTTGCGCGGCGCGGCTGATCGAGCACTCGTCGGCCAGATCAAGCGGCAGCGGGCCATGGCGCGAAAATCGCATGACACGCTCGAATGCGCCCGACTTGTCCAAGGCATCGGCCAAAGCACCGCCGATTGCGCCGGAAACTCCGAAGACACTTGCGATTCCACCCGGCGAAAAGCTTTTCATCGGGTGGAAATGGCTCGGACCCGGCAGAAATCAAGCCTTGGCCAAGGCCTGTTCGATATCGGCGATGATGTCGGCCGCGTCCTCTATGCCGATCGACAGGCGGATGGTGTCAGGCCCCGCCCCTGCCGCGATCTTCTGGGCGTCGCTCAATTGGCTGTGGGTGGTTGAGGCCGGATGAATGACCAGTGATTTGGCGTCGCCGATATTGGCCAGATGCGAGACCATCTGCAGCGATTGCACGAAGGTGACGCCGGCCTGATAGCCGCCCTTCAGCCCGAAAGTGAACACCGCGCCCGAACCCTTCGGCGAATACTTCTTCGCCAGCGCATGGTTCTTGTCGCCGGGCAGGCCCGGATAGGCCACCCAGGCCACCGCCTTGTGGCGCGACAGCCATTCGGCCACTTCCAGCGCATTGTCGCAATGACGCTGCATCCTGAGCGGCAGGGTTTCGATGCCGGTCTGGATGAGGAAGGCGTTCATCGGCGCAATGGCCGGGCCGAGATCGCGCAAGCCCAGCACGCGGCAGGCGATGGCAAAGGCGAAATTGCCAAAGGTTTCATGCAGGACCATGCCGCCATATTCGGGGCGCGGCGAGGACAGCATCGGATATTTGCCGGATTTCGACCAATCAAACGTGCCGGCATCGACAATTGCGCCGCCCATGGAATTGCCGTGCCCGCCCATGAATTTGGTCAGCGAATGCACGACAATGTCGGCGCCGTGCTCGATGGGCCGGATCAGGTAGGGCGTGGCCATCGTATTGTCGACAATCAGCGGCAGGCCGTGGCTGGTGGCGATTTCTGCAATGGCGTCCAGATCGGTGAACGTGCCGCCGGGATTGGCAAGGCTCTCGACATAGATGGCCTTGGTGCGGTCGTCGATGGCCGCTTCAAATGTCGCAAGATCGTCAGTGTCGCCCCAGCGCACCTCCCAGCCGAAATTCTTGAACGAATGGCCGAACTGGTTGATCGAGCCGCCATAGAGCTTGCGGGCGGCAACGAAATTGTCGCCCGGCTGCATCAGCGCATGAAACACCAGAAGCTGGGCAGCATGGCCCGATGCCGTGGCCAGTGCCGCCGTTCCGCCTTCAAGCGCCGCCACCCTCTCTTCCAACACTGCCTGGGTGGGGTTCATGATGCGGGTGTAGATATTGCCGAACGCCTTCAGCCCGAACAACGAGGCGGCATGGTCGACATCATCGAACACATAGGCCGTGGTCTGGTAGATCGGCGTGGCGCGCGCGCCGGTGGCCGGATCGGGCTTGGCCCCGGCATGGATGGCGAGGGTCGAAAATCCGGGCGTGCGTGACATGGTTTCCTCCGCTGTGTTTTGCCGCAACTATCCGTGCTCATTCCGCTTTGGTCACAGGCGATTTTTGCCGGAAGGCCGGTTTTGGCGAAAATTAACGCTTTGCTAACCATGGTCAGCCAGATTGGGCGGATATGCCGGGTTGACCACGGATGTACTGGCAGGCTGGCGGCGCCCGATGGCGCAACGGAAAAGCGGGGCAAATGTCCCGCTTTTTGCGTTTTAAGGGCGGATTTCAGGTCTTTGGCAGGCCGAAGCTCTGGAAACCGTCGCGCAGCACGGGCTTCTTCGATGAAATCACCGAGGAATTGACGCCGTTCCAGCCGATCTCGCCGGCAAGCCGCGCATATTCGATTTTCGGGCAGCGGTTCATGACCACCTGGATACCTTTCGCCTCAAGCCGCGCCGCTGCCTCGTCATGGCGCACGGTCAACTGCATCCACACGACTTTCGGCAAGACCGGCAGCGCCAGGATTTCATCGGCAATGGCCGGAATGGCGGCGGAGGCGCGGAAAATATCGACCATGTCCACCGGCCCCGGCACATCGGCAAGCTTTGCAAAAGTCATGCGGCCAAGGATGTCCCGGCCGGCATGGCCCGGATTGACCGGATGCACCTCAAAGCCCTTGCCGATCAGGTATTTGGCGACAAAATAGCTTGGCCGCACCTCATTGGCCGATGCGCCGATGATGGCCACGGATTTCACCGAGCCGAGGATCCCGGCGATGTAATCGTTGGAATAGGCATCGTGGTTCATTCCGGCAATTCCATGTGGCCATCGGCGCCGAGCGGCATGAATGGATTGTAGGCCAGCTCCCACAAATGGCCGTCCGGATCGGCAAAATAGCCGGAATAGCCGCCCCAGAACACCTTTTCCGGTGTCTTGACCGCCTTTGCCCCGCAGGCCAGCGCATGGGCGTAGGCTGCATCCACCTCTACCTCGGAATTATGATTGTGGGCCAGGGTGACGCCGGAAAATCCGGGAGGCGTATCGGCAATTCCGGCGTCTGCCGCCAAAGCCGCCCGGCCGTAAAGGCCAAGCACCGTGCCGTTCATGTGAAAGAAGGTGACTGACTCATTGGAGGCCGACGAACGCCTGTACCCCAGCCGCTGGTAGAAGGCTGTCGAGGCGGCGACATCGGCGACGCCGAGCGTGACAAGGGTGATGCGGGGAGCGAGCGACATTGTTTGGTGCGCTTTCTTGTGCTAGTTTACGTACAAGATACCGAGGATAGAGCCATGCCCATTGTCAGCCAGTCGGACTTCCGCGCCAACATGTCCAAACTGCTCGATCAAGTCGAGGATGATTGCAAGGAATTGATCGTTTTCCGGCAAGGCAAAAAGGCCATGGTGGTCATGCCGCTCGACGAATTCGAAAGCTGGAAAGAAACCGAGTATCTGCTGTCGAGCCCCGCAAACAGCGCCCAGCTGGCGGAATCGATGGCGCAGGCGGATCGTGGTGAATATATCGAGCTTTCCGAACAGCAATTGCAGGAAATGCTCGAAAGCCGGACTGAAGATGCGGCATGAATGCGGCCTTTACGCCACGTGCGCTGGACGAATTTGCTTTTTGGGTCAAGACCGATCCCAGAATGGCCAAGCGCATCATTGATCTCATCAAGACGACGAAACGCGATCCGTTTGGCGGCATCGGCAAACCCGAGGCCTTGCGTCATGAACTGAAAGGGCGATGGTCGCGGCGGATCGATGATGAACACCGGCTGGTTTACCGGATCATCGAATTGAATGACGTCCAGGTCCTCGAAATCCTGTCCTGCCGTTTCCACTATTCCAAACGCTGACTATTGCCCGGTCCAGTCCGGCTCGCGCTTGCCAAGAAACGCGCCGATGCCTTCCTCGGCGTCGCGTGCCAGCATGTTTTCGGTCATCACCTGAGCCGCGTAGGCATAGGCGTCGCTGAGCGGCATATCCGCCTGCCGGTAGAAAGCCTGCTTGCCGGTCTTCAGCACCAAAGGTGATTTGGCGGCAAGGGTTTGGGCGTATTTCATCACGGCCTGATTCAGATACTGGCGCGGCACCACGCGGTTGACGAGGCCGTATTCGCGGGCCGTGGGCGCGTCGATTTCCTCGCCGGTCAACAGCATTTCCATGGCCTGCTTGCGGCCGATATTCCGCGTAAGCGCCACCATCGGCGTCGAGCAAAACAGGCCGATATTGACGCCCGGCGTGCAGAACCGCGCCTCTGATGAAGCAATGGCCAGATCGCAGGAGGCGACCAGCTGGCAGCCGGCGGCGGTGGCCAGCCCGTCCACTTCGGCTATCACCGGCTTGGGATTGCCAACAATCGCCATCATGAGGGCCGCGCAATCCCCCATGGTCTGTTTGAAGAATGCCCTGCCCCGGTCGGCGTTCGTCCTGTGCGCAGTCATTTCCTTGAGATCATGGCCGGCCGAAAACAGCGTCAAGCCCGACGCGATGACGATGACCCGCACGGCAGGGTCATCCGCCGCGCCATCGATCGCCTGCCGGAGGGCCGCGATGACAGCCAGCGAGAGGGCATTGGCGGGCGGATTGGCCAGCGTCAGCCGCAATATGCCGTCTTCGGTCTCGCTGCGCACCGGACCGTTTGCAGGATTGGGCCCGTTGATGGGAATGGGAATGATTTCGGCCATGCGTACGTCCTTGCGCCGGGTTGTCAGCCAATTTTGCACGGCGGCGCAAACTTGCGCAATGCGGATTGAATCCCCAGCCGGGCTGCATGCTAAGCTCGGCGCAGGAGACAAGGCCATGCCCAAACACGAAGTCACACCGCAACTCGATGCCGATCAGGTCAACGCGCTGATGCGCAGGGCCTTTCCGCAGCTTGACGACGCCTACCAGACCCTGGAGGTGCATCCGGGCGGCTGCACGGTGACGCTCCTTGCGGCAGAACGGCATTTGCGGCCGGGCGGCACCGTGTCAGGCCCGTCGCTGTTCACGCTGGCCGATATCGGCGGCTATGCGCTGGTGCTCAGCCATGCGGGGCCGGATGCGCTGTCGGTCACCACGAACCTGTCAATCAATTTCCTGCGCAAGGCCGGGCCCGGCCTTCTGACCGCCCATTGCCGCATCCTGAAACTCGGCAAGAGCCTGATGGTGTTCGACGCCGACATCGTGGCGGACGGCCACACCGTGGCGCACGCGACGGGAACCTACAGCGTGCCACCGAGGTAGGCGGGGAGCCGTTACACGATATCGTCGAGCGTAATCCGCAATGCGGCGGCGATGTTTTTCAGTGTCGATACAGACCCTTCGCGCTTGCCGCCCTCGATCTGCGAAAGATAGGCGGGTGCGATCCCGGCCGACGCCGCGAGTGCTTGTGCGGTCAACCCGCGATGTTCGCGCCAGACTGCAATGCGGTTCCTGCCGCTGAGCAATTGTTTGACGATTTCCGATGGAACAAGTTCTTCCTCGCCTGCCGCAAGCCGAGCATTAAAATTGCGCACGGCCTCGCGGTCGGCATTGTCATCCGATGCTTCGACCAAGGCGTCGTATTCCGCCTCGGGCAGGACAACCAGGC
>JBATMU010000172.1:0-7780 GCA_049289995.1 Rhizobiaceae bacterium
GCATTTGCCCGCCGACATCGTGCCGACCCGGCGTTTCCGACCGGACCCGCATGGCAGGCGATCCGATCCGCGCGCCATGATGCGGGCTGCCATGCGCACCGGCGGCGACATGGTGCTGCCGAAATTCCGCTCGCGCCGCATGGCGCATCCGCCGCTGGTTGTTCTGGCCGACATTTCCGGTTCGATGAGCCAGTACAGCCGGATTTTCCTGCACTTCCTGCATGCCATCAGCGAAAAGCGCCGAAGAGTGCATGTTTTCGCCTTCGGCACGCGGTTGACCAATCTCACCCGGCAGATGCGGGCCCGCGATCCGGACGAGGCGCTGGCCTCCTGCGCGGAAACAGTGAAGGACTGGTCGGGCGGCACGCGGATCGGCGAAGCAATCAACAGTTTCAACCGGTCATGGTCGCGGCGGGTGCTGGGGCAGGGCGCAGTTGTGATCCTGATCACCGACGGACTGGAGCGCGATGATATTGCCGGGCTTGAAACCGGCATGGAGAGGCTGCACAAATCATGCCGCAAGCTGATCTGGCTCAATCCATTGCTGCGCTTTGACGGCTTTGAGGCCAAGGCGCGCGGGGTGCGGGCAATGCTGCCGCATGTCGATGAGCTGCGGGCAGTGCATTCGCTTGGTGCGCTGGCTGATTTGTGTGCGGCGCTTGGCAGCGCGCCGACAGCGCATACCGATCCCCGCCGTTTCATGCGGGCCGGATGAAAGGATAACGCCATGCAAGATGACCTTGATCCGCTGATGATCGCCGAACGCTGGATGGGCGAAGGACGCGAAGTGGCAATTGCCACCGTCATCGAGACCTGGGGATCGGCGCCGCGCCCGGCGGGCAGCCATCTGGTGATTGACGGGGCGGGCAATTTCCAGGGTTCGGTTTCCGGCGGCTGTGTCGAAGGCGCGGTGCTTTCGGAAGCGGCAGCGGTCATTGCATCCGGCGAGCCGAAAATGCTGGACTTCGGCGTGGCCGATGAGACGGCCTGGCGGGTTGGCCTCTCCTGCGGCGGCCGCATCCGCGTTTATGTCGAAAGGCTTGGCTGAGCATGGATCCCTATAGCCTGAAGACGCTGAACGCCGAACGCCGCGCCCGCCGCGCCGCGATCCTGTTGACCGATCTGGAAGACGGTCGCGACCGGGTGATCCGCGAAGGTGATGCTGTGGCCGGCGAACTGGGCGAGGTGATCGCCAAAGCCTTTCTGTCGGGCCAGTCGCGAACCGCCGAAATCGACGGACGCCGCTACTTTCTCAATGTGCAGGTGCCGCCGCCTCGCCTGGTGGTGATCGGGGCGGTGCATATCAGCCAGGCCCTGGCGCCCATGGCAAAAGCCGCAGGCTATGCGATGGACATCATTGACCCGCGCACGGCGTTTGCCACGCCCGAACGGTTTGAGGGCGTTGCCCTGCATGCGGATTGGCCGGAAACCGTACTCGCCGCGCAGCCGCTTGACGCCTATTGCGCGCTGGCGGCGGTGACCCACGATCCGAAGATCGACGATTTTGCGCTGAAAGCGGCGCTGGAGGCCAGGTGCTTCTATGTCGGGGCGCTCGGCAGCCGGAAAACCCATGCCAAGCGGCTTGAACGGCTTGTGGCAGCCGGTGTCGGCGAGGCGGAACTTGCCCGTATCCGCGCGCCGATCGGCCTCGACATCGGCGCTGCCAGCCCGGCTGAAATTGCCGTGGCCGTTTTGGCGCAAGTCATCCAGGCGTTCCGGACTCGCGGGCTGGGCGCATGAAATTCGGCCCGCTGCCGCTGGCTGGCGCCGAGGGCGCCATTCTCGCCCATTCGCAGCCTTGCGGCGGCAAGCGGCTGCGCAAGGGGCATGTTCTGACCAGCGGCGATCTTGCCGGTCTGGCGCAGGCCGGAATTTTGGAAATCATCGCCGCAAAGCCGGAAGCCGGCGATATCACCGAAGACGAAGCGGCAACGCGGCTTGCCAGCGCATTCGCGCCTCAGGACGCTGACATGCGGCCTGCCGCCACGGGCCGGGTGAATTTCCACGCGCGTTCAGCCGGCGTCTTTGCGGTCCGCGCTGAACGCATCCACGCGGTCAATGCGGTCGATCCGGCCATCACCATCGCCACGCTGACGGATATGAGTTGGGTTGAAGCCGGGCAGATGGTTGCGACGGTGAAGATCATTCCGTTCGCCTTGCCAGCCGCCCTCATTGAAAAGGCTGCGGCATTGGCCGGCGGCGGTTTTGCCGTTCACGCCTTCCAGTCCAAGAAAGTCGGCCTGATCCAGACGCGTCTGGCGGGCACAAAGACCAACGTCCTCGACAAGACCGCAAAAGTGACAGCCGCTCGGCTCGCCCGTTCCGGCAGTTTGATCGCCGAGGAAATCCGCACGCCCCATGATGCCCAAGCTGTCGCCGCAGCAATCCGCGATCTGGCGGCGCGCACCGAACTCGTTCTGGTGTTCGGCGCCTCTGCCATGAGCGATCCGCTGGATGTCATTCCGGCGGCCATCTTGGCGGCGGGCGGCAAGGTGGAACGGGTCGGCATGCCGGTCGATCCGGGCAATCTGCTTGTCATGGGAAGCGTCAGCGGCGTGCCGGTGATCGGCGCGCCGGGCTGTGCGCGGAGCTCAAAGGAAAACGGCTTTGACTGGATCATCGACCGGCTGATGGCAGGCATTCCGGCGAATGCCAAGGACATTGCCCGCATGGGTGTCGGCGGCTTGCTCAGCGAAATTCCGACACGGCCAAGCCCGCGCGAGGCGAATGTCGGCGAAGACGACCCGGTTGAAACAGCCGTGATTGTTCTGGCGGCCGGCCGTTCAAGCCGGATGGGCGGAACCAACAAGCTCTTGGCGCTGTTCGATGGTGAACCGCTGGTGCGGCGCAGCGTGACAACGGCACTGGAATCAGGTGCGCGCCGGGTTGTCGTGGTCACCGGTCACCAAAACGGCGAGATCGGCGCGGCGCTGGCCGGTCTGGATATCGCGCCTGTTCACAACCCGGGTTTTTCAAATGGCATGGCCTCATCGCTGGCTATGGGGATTGCGGCATTGCCCAAGCGCGCCGGCGGTGCGCTGGTCATGTTGGCCGATATGCCGTCGGTCACGCCAATTGATCTCAAGCGCCTGATCGGTGAATTCCGGCGCAATGGCGGCAAGGCCATTGTCCGCGCCTGCAGCGGTGAAACGCCGGGCAATCCCGTGATCCTGCCAGCGTCCCTGTTTCGCCATGTCTCAAAGCTGGAAGGCGACCAGGGCGCACGGGCGCTGATTGGCCAATCGGGGCTGCCGGTCGTGATGGTCGACATTGGCGAGGCGGCGCTCAATGATGTTGATACGCCGGATGCCGTGGCGCTGCACGGCGGGAAAGCGGCAGTATGAAACCTCAGCGCGCGGGCGGTTGCAACGCCCTGCAAATTGCGAATTCCGCTGCGTAATTTTCGAAATCGCACAATTTAATCACTGCAAAAACAGATGGATAGGCAGAACGAGTGATGCCCGGTTGCGGCAAGCCCGAATGCATTTTGCATAAAACGTTTCGTTTACCACTTCCCTTAAACGCCCGGAAAGACCTGCTCCGTATATTCGGGATGACTGAAGATGGAGCGGGGGTAATCAGGTTGTCGAAAATCCTGGTTTTTCCAAAACAAACGACAATCCGTCACGACGTCGCAAACAGAAGCTCGAAGCAACAATTCGGAGTATCAGGGAAATGAAAAACTACGTGAAATTTGCAGTGGCGGCCGCTGTTCTCGCCGTGCCGTTCGAAGCCTCGGCTGTCACCGGCGACGTGATCTTCAACGGCACCGTGTCCAACACCTGCTCGATCGTTGTCGACAATGCCGGTTCGATGACCACCAATGTCGGCCAGACGGTTTTGGGTTCGGCCCAGGCGGGCGGCGCTGCCGGCCAGGCCACTGTCACCACGACCTCGGGCGCCTATTCGGTCAGCATCGACGCCGTGACGGCTTTTGACACGGCGCCGGTCGGCGGCGGCACCAACGTCACGTTTGCCTCGGACTATTCGGGTTCGGGCGACACGACGATTGCCTCGACCTCCGGCACCTCGGCGCTCAACACCGGCGCGACCGTTGTTTCGGTCAACCTGGCTGCAACGAAATCCTCGGGCTCGTTCCCGTCGGGCACCTATTCCGCAACGGCGGTTCTGCGCTGCGAATAATCATCTGACAATGAAGGGGGCGACTGCAATCATGACCAGACATCACAAAGTGACAATGAGCGTTTTTGCAGGCGCCCTCTTGCTCGCGCTGACGCCTTCGCTGGCGTCGGCGCAAGCGCTGTCGCCCATGCGCGGCAAGATCAAGAGCTATACGGACAATTTTGCGGTGCGTGTGTTTCCCGCAAACCCTTACGAACACCGCATCCGGATCGAAGTGAAGGTCTATGACCAGGACTTCAATCCAGTGGATGCCAAAATTTCGCCTTCGGTCTTCACGCTTGGCGGACGTCTCGCACGTCCGGTCAATGTGCTGATACCGTTTGACGGAGCCACGGAAAGAAAGGTCCGCGTTTGCGCGGAATCCCTTCCGCTTCCGGGTAAAACAAGCAACATCAAGGCTCAGATATGCGGCAAATTCTTGGGACAGCGCGCCAACTGACGTTTGGCGGTCTGTTCGGTGTTTTGGCCGGGCTGTGCCTGGCGACGCCGGTTCAGGCTCAGACTGCGACCAATTCGGCGTTCTCGCTTCCGGGCGTGACCTTGCCGCAGGGTGCAGACGAAGTGCGCGCCGCAGACGGCACATCGTGCCGGTCGTCAAATGGCGGCAGCGGGGCCTATCTTGATGTCGGCGTGATCGGCAGTCCAAATGCCGCGTCAGACAACAACGCCTATTACGGCCGTGTGGTGGTGCCTTTGGGCCGCAATCCGAAACGGCTGGACTGCACCAAGCTCTATGAACTCGAAGTCGAACGGCTTCGCATGGAACTGGAATTGATGAAGGCCGGGCTAGGCCGTTCATCAGATCCGGAACTGGACAACAACGAAACGGCTTCGGTGGAGCCTGACGAAGCTGATGAGGCAGTGAAGCCGGAAACAGTTGCGGCGGTCAAACCGGCCAAGACCAAGAAGGCAACCGCCAAAAAGGCCAAGGCGGACAATTCCTGGGCTGATGAAGGCTGGTCCACCGAGGGTCGGGCGGACGCGGACTGACGGAATGAAACGCAAGGGCACCTTGGGCGTTTTCAGATGCGGACGCACTTGGATTGCGCTGGCGGCCCTCTTGGCGGCAGGCGGGGCGCAAGCCCAGGAGCTGAAGGGATTTGGTGACGACATCGCAGCACTGAAGGCCAATGGCCAGTTTTGCGAGATTATCGTCACCCGGAACGGAACACTGGTCCAGAATGTCGATGCAACGGAATTGGGATCGGCAACCGGAGCGGGACTTGCAGGCGCGGCGACGGTGACAACCTCCAATGCGTCCTATGACTTGGTTGCCGAGGCGCCATCCGGTTTTGCCGTGATGCCGGCGACGGGCAACCAGGGAACGGTCTTCTCGAGCTCGCTATCCGGGCGCGGGGCGACCACTTTCTTCGACCAACCGGGCAACCGGCGGACCAGGCTGAAAAAGGGCACGACAAATATCGAAGTGAACCTTTCGGCCAAGAAACTGAGCGGATCGTTTGCGGCGGGGAATTACAGGGCAGACCTGACCTTGCGATGCGAATGAGCCGAAAACCATAGAGCACCCAAAAAGGGCGCCGACAGGGAAGCAGTCAGGAAATGAGCGCGTCAGGCGATCATGAACGAAATATGCCAGGAACGGCCAAGCGGGCGGTGACGCGCGTGCGGGCTGTTTTGGCTGTTTTGGGCCTGTCACTGTTCGTTGCCAGTCCGGCCAGCGCCGATTCTGAAGGCATCCCGTTTGGCGGGGCTGTATCAACTGCAAATGTTTGCACCATTGTCGTCACGCAAACCGGCATATTCGTGCCGAATGCCGCCAAGACGATCATGTCGTCGAAATTCACCGGCGGCCGGCCCGGCATCGCCAATGTCATTTCCGGCAGCAATTATTATGTGTCGGCGTCGACCTATCCGTTTTTCACTTCCTATCCGCCGGATGGCAATACAAACACAACTTTCCAGGTGCGCCATTCCGGGCAGAACATTTCGCGCGGCCGCACCTATTCCGAACGCCCCGGCTCGACCCGTGTCCGGCTCCGGACAGGCAATTCGACCACGCGTGTCAGCCTGCACCTGATCGCCACGCGCACAGGCACGCCGTTTCCGGCCGGTAATTACACCGGCGAAGTGGTGCTGCGCTGCGAATGAGCATGCCGGATGCGATGACCGTTCAAGCGGCCCAATCAACAGTTTGCCGGTTTACAGGGCTTTTGGCTGGCCTTACATGCGGCTTGCTGGCATTTGCCGCACCTGCGTCAGCGGAGTCTGAAGGCATTCCATTCGGTGGAGCGGTCAGCCACAATAATTCCTGTTCAATATTGATTGAACGCAATGGCACCATGGCGCTGAGCGCCGATGGCATGGTGTTTTCGTCAAAGCTGGCAGGCGGCGTATCGGGCCAGGCGCTCATCCAGTCGGGCGCCACCTATTGGATCACCGCCACGACCTATCAATTCTGGAACATGGCGCCGCCGGATGGCGGTACGGCCACGACGTTCGCGTCGTTCTTTTCCGGCCGCAGCCTGATCAACGGCGCGTCATTTGCCGAATTGCCGTCCAATTACCAGGTCCGGTTCAATTCCGGTTACCAACGTGTGCGGGTCAACGTCAATCTTGTGGCCACACGGACCGGATCGGTATTCCCGCCCGGCAATTACCGCTCCGAAGTGGTGATCCGCTGCGAATAATCACCAGACTGTGCCGTGACGCCGCCGGAATTTGCCGCTACGAAAAGCGCATGTTGCGCATTTTATCCGCCCTGTTGATCCTGCTCGTGCCTGTTTCGGCCCATGCGGAAGACCTTGCGCCGTTCAAGGACGAGCTGTTCGCCTATCCGGCGCTGCTTTCACAAAAGGACGGCTACCGCGTCGTCGACTACAAGGAAGCCCGCGACATCAATGGCCGCGATGAAATTCCCGAATTGCGGGTGAAACCGGCCTATGTTGCCGCAAAAGTCCGAAAGGCGCAGAAAGACGTGCCGGCATCAGGCGGCGTTCCGGCCCATATTGCTGTCGGCAAGCCGGATGGCGCGCGGTTCATTACGCTTTACCTGCATGGCAAGGGCGGCAGCCGCAAACAAGGCGCTGACGACTACAGGTTCGGCGGCAATTTCAACCGCATCAAGAACCTGATGGCGGAGAATGGAGGGCTGTATGTCAGCCCGGATTTTTCCGACTTCGGCGACAAGGGGGCAGGGGAAATTGCCGCGCTGATCGGGCTTTATGCCCACAAAAGCCCGGATGCCCCGGTGTTCGTCGCCTGCGGCTCGATGGGCGGTTTCATCTGCTGGCGGCTGGCGCAGATGCCTGACGTGGCCGCAAAGCTCGGCGGGCTTTTGCTGCTCGGCTCGTCCTGGGACGATGACTTTGCCGCCAGCCCGGCCTTCAAGGCAAGGGTGCCGCTGTTCATCGGCCATGGCAGCAAGGATCCGGTTTTCGCCATGGAAAAGCACGAAGCATTTTTCGGCAGGATCAAAGCAAAATCAGCCAATTACCCTGTTCAGCTCGTGAGGTTTGAAAGCGGCACGCATGGCACGCCAATCCGCATGAGCGACTGGCGCGAGACCCTGAACTGGATGCTGTCGGCTCGCTGAATCAGTTCTTGCCGCCAAAATTCACCAGCTCAACCGGCTCCTGCTTTTCGTCAAAATCGGCATCAACGCTCCAGGATTTCAGGC
>JBATMU010000173.1:0-5820 GCA_049289995.1 Rhizobiaceae bacterium
GTCATTGGAGCATCCCTTCCTGGAGCGGCGATGATTTGACAATCATCAGTCGCGCGGATGCCAGGAAAGGTTCATGCCGGTCTTGACCGGACAGGCTTTGCTATATCCCGGCGCCAAGCGCGCCGGGATAGCAGAAGAGAAAGTCAGGGACGGCTGATCAGCGTCAGCGTCTCGGACTTGCAGATCAGGCCGCCAAGCGCACAGCCGGACAGCTTCATCGAGCCTTCGCTGGCCGTGGCCTTGCCGGTATAGTCGCGGCCTTCATCGAGCTTCTTGACCGTGCCCTTGTACTTGCCGCCGCTGCCGCTCATGCAGCCGATTGACTTGCCGGCATATTCGCCGGTCAGAACCGTGCCGCAATAGGGGCCGGAACCGGCATAGCGGATGTGGGTGCCGTTGCTTCGCTTCCACGTGGCGACGATCAGTTCCGCCGAAAAGACCGGCGTGGCTGCAAAAGCGGCGATCAGTGAGGCCAGAATGATTTTGCGCATGTATGCTCTCCCGTTGTTGTCCGGCCTTTGGCACGGACTGTCCCTTACGCAAAGGTGAGCCTATTCCACCTTTGACAGAAACAAAAGCGGTGCCGCAGGGTCAATTCTTGCGGATTTTTCAAGGCGAAAAACGCCGCTTTGCCGCCTTTCCGCCGGCTTGCTTGTGATTTGTGGTGAACGAAGGATTTCCGCGCCGCACTGCCCAATTCCTCAACATTGTGTTGATTTCCGCAGGATCGCCCGGACTCCGATGCTTAATGAATTCCGTTATTTACCCTCTGTTTTTGTTTCATTTTCGTCCTGTTAAGCGTGGCGTTTAACGCGGGATTCAAGGCCGTCCGCCATTGTTCACATCAACGGGGCGCGGTGCTTCAGGGACGAAACACCCGCAGCCAGAACGACAAGAAAAAGCATCAAGGACGGGGACGAAAATGGCACGTTTTGAAATTCTCGAAGATCAGGTCGGCATCATGGGCGGCGGCGCGGAAGCCGACATCCTGTTTGAACTGGGTATGATGCATGCGACAGGCCGCGATTGCGCCGTGGACATGATCGCCGCCCACAAGTGGTTCAATATCGCCGCCATCAAGGGTTCAGAACGCGCCGCCGAGCTGCGTGCAGAACTGGCCCGCTCGATGGAAAAGGCCGACATCGTCAAGGCGCTGCGTGAAGCGCGCGAATGGATGACCATCCACTAAGCGAGAAGAAGTTTCAGGGCCGGACGGGGGCGTCAGGTTCACGGGCACAAGCCGCAGCAAGACGGCAGCCTGCACAAGCAAGAAGGCAGCACGCGGACACCGCGCAGCCGCCCGGCACAGGCCAGACCATTTCCCGGCGTGGGGACGCTCGAGGGGGGACGGGGCTGGACGACAAATCAGGCCGCGACCGGGGGGAACATCCGGCGCGGCCTTTTTGTTTCAGCTCACGCCGAGATAGCGCCCCGGCCTGTGGTTGATGCCCAGCGTCACATTCAGCGCCAGCGCGCCCAGCACGGACAATAGCGCCGCCTGCCAGTCCAGCCAGTAGAAAGCTGCGGCAAGGATGCAAAGGTCGAGGCCCAATTGCAGCCAGCCGGCCCGTATGCCGCGCGTTTCCTGCAGGTAAAGTGCCAGGATGTTGAAGCCGCCCAGCCCCGTGCGATGCCGGAACAGGATCAACAGGCCCACCCCCTGCAAGGCCCCGCCGGCTACCGCCGCAAACACCGGCTGCAAATGGCTGTAGGAGATGACCAGCGGCGTCAGCCGCGCAAAGACCGAGATCATCAAAACCGCCAGAAACGTGCGGATCGTGAACGCCCAGCCCATCCGCCGCACGGCCAAGATGTAAAACGGCAGATTGACGACAAAGAACACGGCGGAAAAACTCCAGCCGCTTACATAGTGGATCAAAAGCGCCAGCCCCGCCGACCCGCCGGTCAACAGCGTTGCATGGACATACATCGACAGGCCGATCGCCACGAAAAACGTGCCGGTCAGTATGGCCAGCCCGTCTTCATAAAGGCTGTGGCGTTCGGGCTCCGTGCTCATGCCGGCTCCGCAAACCGCACCAGCACCGCCCCGTCCGCCACCTGCGCGCCTTCATTGGCGATATCGGCGATCACCCCGTCATGCGGCGCAGAAATCTGGTGCTCCATTTTCATGGCTTCGAGGATCAGCAGCGGCTGTCCCTTGACCACGTTGTCACCGGCCTTGGCCCGCACCAGCTTGACCAGCCCCGGCATCGGCGCGGTCAGCCGGTTGAGCCCCGCGCCCGCATCGGCATCACGCGCCAGCGGATCGGGAATAGTGAAGGCAAGCGCATGACCGCGCGTGAACACAATGGCAAAGCCGGGTGTGGCGATGGCCTTTTCCTCTCCCCGGCGGGGAGAGGGTGGTTCGCGCAGCGAACCGGGTGAGGGGGCACGGACCGCAATGTTGAAATCCCTGCCCCGTTGCACATCGACCCTCCCCACAAGGGGAAGGGCGAAGATATCGCCATCCACGTCGACCTCTGCCGCGCCGCCAACCAGCCGAACGGTTGCGGCAATCCTGTCCTCGCCCCTTACCAGGTCCACCCGCCGCGCCAGCCCGCCAAAATGCCCGTAGCCGGACAGCGTTTGCCAAGGGTCATCGCCGCAAGGCATGGCGAGGCCTGACGCCGAAAGCGCAGCTGCGGCAATCTGTTCCGGGAAGGGGGTTGGCGCAGCCGACAACGCGTCCTGCTTTCGGCCGATCAGCCCGGTATCGACACGCCCTGCCGCGAAATCCGCGTCACGCGCCAGTGCGGCCAGAAAGCCGGTGTTTACTGTGCAGCCAGCCACTTCGGTAACCTCCAGCGCCTCGGCCAAACCATTGAGCGCTTTTGCCCGGTCCGGCCCGTGCACGATCAGCTTGGCGATCATCGGGTCGTAATGGGGCGACACGGCATCGCCCTGCCGCACGCCGGTCTCGATCCTGGTCAGGCATTGCGCGTCCTGCGCCGCGCCGAATTGCAAATGATGCAGCGTGCCAATGGACGGCAGAAACCCGCGCGCCGCGTCCTCGGCATAGAGCCGCGCCTCAAAGGCATGGCCGGTCAGCGTGATCTGGTCCTGGGTTTTCGGCAGCGCCTCGCCCACTGCCGCGCGCAATTGCCATTCCACCAGGTCAATGCCGGTCACCATTTCGGTCACCGGATGTTCGACCTGCAGGCGGGTGTTCATTTCCATGAACCAGAACCCGTCCGGCCTGAGCGGCCCGGACCCATCGGCAATGAACTCGATCGTCCCGGCATTGTCATAGCCGATCGCCTTGGCAGCTTTCACCGCCGCATCGGTCATCGCCTTGCGCACCGCCTCGCTCATGCCGGGGGCGGGGGCTTCCTCGATGACCTTTTGGTGGCGCCGCTGCGCCGAGCAATCGCGTTCGAAAAGGTGTACGGCATTGCCATGCTTGTCGCCAAATACCTGCACCTCGATATGGCGCGGATTGGCAATGTATTTTTCGACCAGCACTGCATCGTCGCCAAACGCCGCCTTGGCTTCGCGTCGCGCTGCCGAAAGCGCCTCGGCAAAATCGCCAGGCGCATCCACCTTGCGCATGCCCTTGCCGCCGCCGCCGGCCCGCGCCTTGATCAGCACCGGATAGCCGGCCTCTTGAGCCTTGCCCGCCAGGAGCACCAATTCCTGCCGCTCGCCATGATAGCCCGGCACCACCGGTACGCCGGCTTTTTCCATAAGCCGCTTTGCCGCGTCCTTCAGCCCCATGGCGCGGATGGCTTCGGGCGAGGGGCCGACCCATGTGAGCCCGGCCGCTATCACCGCCTCGGCAAAATCCGGGTTTTCGGAAAGGAAGCCGTAGCCGGGATGAATGGCGTCAGCACCGCTGGATTTTGCGGCGGCAAGGATGGCCTCGCCGCGCAGATAGCTTTCCGCCGCCGGCGCCGGGCCGATCCGTACCGCTTGGTCAGCCATTTGCACATGCAGGCTTTTGGCATCGGCATCGGAATACACGGCCACACTGGCAATCCCCAGCCGCCGCGCGGTGCGGATGATCCGGCAGGCGATTTCGCCACGGTTGGCGATGAGAAGGGTCTTGATCGGGTTTGCTGTCATGCGGGCACTTCACCACCCCGGGCGCGGCTTCGCAACCAGACTGGCGGATTTCGTCCGCTATTTGGCCGATTTGAGCTTGGCGGCAGGGGCTTTAACCAATGGCGGCGCCAGACGCTCCATTTCGAGCCGCGCCGCGCGCAGGCGCGCGGTCTTGCTTTCGCGTGCGGCAGTCTCGGTTTGGAGCAGTTCCCGCGCGATTCGCGTCGCCAAGTCGTTGCGCGATTCAGACGTATTTGGCTTTGGCTTGAAAATTCCCTCGGGGACGGTTTTCATGGCTGTTCTCCTTGACCGAATAGCAAAAGGCCGGGAAATCCCGGCCTTTCAGCTTCAACGGCCAGTGCCGGTACATCCGCGGTCATTGGCCGGAAGCCTTGATATCAGGCTGCCTTGAGGTTTTCGGCAGCGAACTTGCCGTTGCGCGCATCGCGCACGGCGTCAAACGACAGCTTCTGGCCTTCGGCGATCGAGCTCATGCCGGCGCGCTCAACGGCCGAAATGTGAACGAACACGTCAGTCGAGCCGTCTTCGGGCTGAATGAAGCCGAAGCCCTTGGTTGCGTTGAAGAATTTTACTGTTCCGATGGTCATGACGATTTCCTTTCAATCGGCAAGAATTTCGCCGCCCAGCCGAATGCTGGACGCCGCAGTTTTCGATTTTATGAAGGAAGACCGTCCGAAGCGCCGGAGCGCAAAAGCAAATTCACCAATAATATCGATTGGGCTTATTTAGGCAGGGATTGCGCCGAATTCAAGGCCGGGCGAAAAGTGCAGAAAATGATCGCGGTGCATCGAGGAAAACATTGGATTCCTCTTCCAACCTGCTTTCGATGCGAGCAAGGAACAGCCGACACGAGGAAACCGTCATGTTGCTGCTCTCCGCGCTCACCCGCGCCGGCCGTCACCAGGCCTTCGCCGACATCGACGACGCCATTGTCACGTTCGGCGGCTGGGTGGAGGGGCACGCCATGTTTTCCAACAAGGCAGCGACTTTTCGCTTCGTGTTGCCTGCCCGCGCCTTCCTCGGCCTTGCCGACCAGTTGAACGCCAAAAGGATTCATCTCGACGCGGAAAGCAGCGCGGCCATCCAGGCGTTGAAAGCTGACGATGCCGAAACGTTCGCCGTGCTGGGTGTGACCTTCATCCACGACGAACCGGACATGAGCCGGGAAGTGCCGGCCATCGATGGGTAAGAATCACATCCGGAAAACGCCAAACCTTGTCTCTTCAATCGGCGCATTCAGCGCCGCGCTCAATGACAGCCCCACCACATCGCGGGTTTTCGCCGGATCAATGATGCCGTCGTCCCACAGCCGCGCCGAGGAATAGAGCGGCTGGCCCTCGCGCTCATATTTCTCAAGGATCGGCGCGCGGAAGGCAGCTTCCTCGTCAGCGCTCCATGCGCCGCCGCGCCGTTCAATGCCCTCGCGCTTGACCAGCGCCAAGACGCTGGCCGCCTGTTCGCCGCCCATCACCGAGATGCGCGCATTGGGCCACATCCACAGGAATCGCGGGCCGAAGGCGCGGCCGCACATGCCGTAATTGCCTGCCCCGAACGAGCCGCCGATGATGACGGTGATCTTCGGCACGGCGGCATTGGCCACCGCCATCACCAGCTTGGCGCCATCCTTGGCGATGCCGCCCGCCTCATATTTCCGCCCCACCATGAAACCGGTGATGTTCTGCAAAAACAGCAGCGGAATTTTGCGCTGGCAGCACAGTTCGATGAAATGCGCCCCCTTCAGCGCGCTCTCTGAAAACA
>JBATMU010000174.1:0-10921 GCA_049289995.1 Rhizobiaceae bacterium
CAAGCGCCCAGAAATCCGCCGCATTGCGGACCACGCCGGCGATTTCGCCGGCTGCATCGCCCGACCCGGCAAACAGGTCGCCGCGCGCCGGGCCGACAATGGCTGATCCGGTGTCCTGGGCGATCATAAGCCGGGCAAATGGCTTGCCGTCAAAAGCGGTCAGCCCGGGTGCGCTTACGAAAAACGGTGTGGCAAATGTATGCAGGAGCCGGTCCACCGCCATTGAGCGGCCTGCGGTCAGCGGCACCTTGGCGGCGGCAACCGGGCCGAGAGCGGGATCATCGACCTGTGCAGGCCTGAAAAAGATGTAAGAGCGGTTGCGCCAGAGAATTTCGTCAATGCGCCCGGGATTGGCTTTGAACCAGGCGCGGATCGACTGCATGGTTACATCCTGCAGCGGGATTTCCCCAAGCGAGGCCAGCACATGGCCCGGTCCGGTGAAACGCTGGCCGGTCTTTGCCGCATAGGTGATGCGCAGGGTTTGGCCATCGGGAAAAACCAGCCGCGCTGCACCCTGCACATGGATGAAGAACAGATCGACCTTGTCCTTGAGCCAGGCAAATTCCAGCCCGTGCCCGTCAAGCGCGCCGGTCTCCACGGCGTGGCGGTCGAAATATTCGGTCAGCCCGCTTGCGGTGCGGCGCGCGAAAGCCAGATAGGGATCCATGCCATCCGGGCGATTGGCGTCGGTGACGTCTTCGAGATCGGCCGGGCGCGCCAGCACCGGATAGCGGAATTCATCCGTCCTGACAGGCGAGGCCTCGGCGACCGGTTCGTAAAACCCGGTGACCAGGCCATGCGCCGCGCCATCCGGCCTGATCCTGAAGGGTAAAAAATGGGTTTCGAAGAATTTTTTCGCCTTTTGCGGACCCGGACCGGACAGCAGCCTGGCCTCGGCAAAAGCCGGACCAAAGCTCTGTGCCGTTATGCCAAGGCTGCCGGACCGGTAAGGCTTGACGAGCGCCCGTTGCGCCGAACGCTGGAAGGCGGCAAAGGCCGAAACATGATCGTCATTGTCCCAATCGGGCAGATCAGCCCAATCGGCGCGCTCGAGAGGCGGCGGGACGGCGTTGGGCATGGCCGCTCAGTCTTCGGCTTCGGTGGCCACAAGCTTCCAGTTCGGATCACGGGAGCGCGTGTCGCGGCCGAACGTCCAGACATCCTTGACCTCGGCCACGGTTTCCAGATCGCCGTCAATCACCGCGCCCTTGGCGTCCAATGTCGCCGAAATCAGCTCGCTCACCACCCTGAGCGTGACATGGGCTTCGGTGCCCTTCATTTCAGCGGCGACGATATCGGCCTTCTTGATGCCGACAAAAGACGATTGCACCTTCTCGGATTTTTTCTCGCGCTCGGCAATTGCACCGGAAAACCCGTCAAAAACTTCGCGGGACAACAGATTCTTCAACGTTTTTCGGTCGCCATCGGCAAATGCCATGACAATCATTTCATAAGCCATTTTTGCGCCGGAAACGAAGCTGTTGGGCGCAAAGCCGGAATCTGCGGCGCGGACGGCACGCAAGCCCTTGTTCAATTCGCTGCCGGGTGCCGAATATTTGTCGATGTCAGCATCCTGGGAAACAGAATCCGCTGCTCTTGACGGCAGCGACACCACATTGTCGGCCTTGTTGTCTTGCGGGCGGTCTTCATCCGTTTGTGCTGCGGGTCTGTACGGCGGACGCTCATTGCCGGTCCGCTTGCCGAGCACCGAGCGGAGCTGGACGAAAATGACCACCGCCGCCACCAAAAAGAAGATTGTTCCGAAATCAAAGAATTCCATGTCAATTCCCGGTTTGCAGCACAGGGGTGGACGAGCCGTCACCCAGCCGAATGAACCCTTCATATAGAACGGCGAAAGCCATCATTCAAATCCTGGCGGCCAGCACCTATATGATGGCCTGCGGGATTTGCCCGTCTGTGGACATTTGATGCGCTCGCCGCCTTTCGCCTTGCTGTTTCTTGCATTGCCAATGATCGAGATTGCCCTGTTTGTGATGGTTGGCAGCCGGATCGGCGTGTTTGCCACGCTCGGATTGGTTTTCCTGTCGGCATTTGCCGGAATTACGCTGATGCAGCGGCAAGGCATGGGTGCTGCAGCGCGCATCCGCGCCCAGATGGATCAGGGCAAAACTCCTGCCCGCGAGCTGGTGCATGCCATGATGATCATGGTCGCCGGGATCCTCCTGCTGATTCCGGGGTTCCTGACGGACGCCATCGGCATCGCGCTTTTCATTCCGGCAGTACGCGAAATGGTCTTCAAGCGGTTTTCGGTACAAATCGTCAGTGCAGCGCCGTTTGGCGGCCCGCGTCAGGATCCCGGTACGATCACGCTCGAACCCGGCCAATATCACCGCGATCCCGACTGACAACCGGCAGCGGTCTGCAGCTGTTCTTGTCTTGAATGACCCGCCATGCTAGCCAACGCGCGATTTTCAGCCGCCGGAACCGGTTGCGGCGCAGCAAAGGAACCAATTCAATGGCCTCGAACACCGAAACCGATGGACAGCCTGCAGCTGGAAACGGCGTGCAGCCCACTCTCAGCGTGCTGGCGCAATATGTGAAGGACCTGTCCTTTGAAAGCCCCGGCGCACCGGGATCGCTGCGTGCCCAAAGCCAGGCGCCCGGCATCAACATCAATGTCAATGTCGGCGCCAATCCGATGTCGGAAACCGAATTTGACGTCAGCTTGACGCTCAATGCCAAGGCCATGACCGGCAAGGATGTGCTGTTCAATGTCGAACTGGTTTATGGCGGCGTTTTCCGCATTGCCGGTTTCCCGCAGGAGCACATGCTGCCGCTGTTGTTTGTCGAATGCCCGCGGCTTCTGTTCCCCTTCGCCCGGCAGATCGTCGCCGACGCCAGCCGCAATGGCGGTTTCCCGCCGCTTATGATCGACCCCATCGATTTCATGCAGATGTTCCAGCAGAAAATCGCCGAAGACCAGGCCAAGGCCAAGGTCATGGCCAGCTGATTGGCGTTTGCAGTTTTGCTGGTTCTGTCGCGCCGGCTTTCCGTTATTGGAAGCCGGCGATTTTCTTCCAGATCGCCTTGTCGCCCAGCTTTTCGACAAGCACCAGATGGGCAAGCCGCTCCGTTTCGGTCAGCCGGGACGGCAGAATGGGCAAGTCAGCCATTGGCAAGGCATCGGTGGCGGGTTCTGATTCTTCCAGCGGTGCCGTGGTTTCCTGTTCGAGGCCGAAAGCGGCCTGCCGTCCGCCCATCAGCTCCGTATAGACTTCGGCCAGCAATTCGGCGTCGAGCAGCGCGCCATGCCGGGTGCGGCGGCTGTTGTCGATGCCATAGCGCTTGCACAGGGCATCGAGCGAGTTGGGGCCCATCGGATGCTTGCGGCGGGCGATGGCCAGCGTGTCGATGACCCGGCCCGGATCGACGGCCGGCATTTGCAGGCGCGCAAATTCGGCATTGATGAAGCCCATGTCGAAATTGGCGTTGTGCGCCACCAGGATCGCGCCTTCAATGAAGTCCAGAAACAGCGGCGCCACTTCTGGAAAGGCCGGTTTTCCGTCAAGGTCGGCATTGGAAATGCCGTGCACGGCCTGGGCGTCTGGATGCACCGGCTTGCCCTGGGGATTGATATAGGCGTGAAAGGTCCGGCCAGTTGGAAAACGGTTGACCAGTTCCACGCCACCGATTTCAATGATCCGGTCCGATCTTGAATCAAGGCCGGTGGTTTCGGTATCGAAAATGATCTCGCGCATCAGTTTCCCGCTTCTTCGGTCTTGTTATCGGTCAGCTCGGCAATGATCCGGCGCACACTGCGCCGCGCCGCGTCGAGGCCATCGCCTGTATTGATGATGAAATCAGCTCTGCTGCGCTTTTCGGCATCGGGCATCTGGCGCGCAATGATGGCCTGGAATTTCTCTTCTGTCATGCCGGGCCTGGCCAAAACCCGTTCATGCTGGATGTCAAAAGGTGCGGTGGCTACGGCGATCCTGTCAACGCGCGCTTCGCCGCCGGTTTCAAACAATAGCGGGATATCAAGAACGACGAACGGTGCGCCACGCCTTCGCCAATGCTCCAGAAATTCCTGCTCATGCTTGCGGACCAGCGGATGCACCAGCTTTTCAAGCCGCGCCAGCGCTTCGGGATTGCCAAGGACTTTTTTTGCAAGTTTCTGGCGGTCAACGCCCTCGGGTCCGGTGACGCCGGGAAAAGCGGCTTCGATAATTTTCGCGTCTTGACCGGAATAAATGGCGTGCACGGCCGCATCCGCGTCGTGGCAAGGAACGCCTTCTGCGGCAAACATTGTGGCCGTCGTCGTCTTGCCCATGCCGATTGAGCCGGTCAGGCCGAGCACGATCAATGGCCTGCCTCCATGTCGGCGATGACCAGTTCCCGCAATTCGTCCGTCACTGCGGGCCGAACGCCGAACCAATGTTCGAATCCGGGCGCCGCTTGATGCAAAAGCATGCCGAGCCCATCGGCGGTTTTCAGGCCGCGCGCCTGCGCCGCCACAAGAAACGGTGTCATCAATGGCACATAGACGATGTCGGTGACGATGGCGGAGGCTTTGATGGCGTCAAGGCTTGGCAACCTGCCTTCGCCGCCATTGCCATGCATGCCGAGCGATGTGGTATTGACCACAAGGTCGGCGGACGAAAACAGGGTTTCTGCATCCTGCCACGGCCGGGCGTGAGCGGAAGACCCGAAATGTCCGGCAATGTCCTCAGCGCGGGCAAATGTCCGGTTGAGAATAAGGACTTCCGGAATCCTGCGTGAAACCAAAGCATGCACGACTGCCCTTGCTGCGCCGCCAGCACCGAGCACGATTGCCCGGTCGGCGTCCGCCCAGCCTGGCGCGCGTTCGTCCAGATTGGCGGCAAAGCCATGCGAATCAGTGTTGCCGCCGGTTAGAATGCCTTTTTCAAACCACAGAGTGTTGACCGCGCCGATCGCATCTGCGGCAGCATCACGGCGTGCGCACGCAGCGTATGCGACCTCCTTGTTAGGAAGCGTGACATTGCCGCCCGCATAGCCGCTCGCTGCAAGGCCGGCGAAGAAATCCATCGCCTGTTCTGGCGGCACTGCAATGGGTTCATAGCTGCCTGCCAACTGCATCCGCTTCAGCCAATGCCGGTGAATGATCGGCGAACGCGAATGGCTGATCGGCCAGCCGCTGACAAAGGCACGTGGTTCAGCCATCGATCATCCCAGTCCTGCGGAGTTCGGCCAGGAGCGGCAAAAGCGGCAGGCCGGCAATTGTGAACAGATCGCCTTCAACCGCATCAAACAGCTGAATGCCTGGACCCTCAATCTGGTAGGCGCCGACGCTGCCCAAAACTGCAGGGCCTGCCGCGGCCAGGTGACGGCCGATATAGCCGGGCTCGAGCTTGCGCATGGTCATGCGGGCGATGCCGACATGGCTCCAGAGGATTTCATCGTTCCGCGCCAGCACAACGGCACTGTTGAGTTCATGGGTCTTGCCCGACAATTTCAGCAGATGACGGCGCGCGCCGTCCATATCGGCCGGCTTGTGGAATATCTCGTCATCCAAAGACAGCGTCTGGTCACAGCCAATGACCAAAGCGCCAGGATGGCGGGCTGACACCTCGAGTGCCTTGGCTTGGGCGAGAATAGCCGCGATGTCCGCGGGCAAGACACCAACGAGCGGAGCTTCAACGGCGCGTTCGTCAATAATTGCCGGAACGGCCTCTACCATGATCCCGGCATTTTCCAGCAGCGTCCGGCGAATGGCGCTGGCGGAGGCAAGCAGTATCTTCGGTGTTTCGCGGCGGATTTCGGTCATGACGTATCTGCCGCTAGCGTGTCCGCGTCCGCAAGGCAAGGATGGCCGCTGCGGTTTCCTCTATCGAGCGGCGGGTGACGTCAATCAGCGGCCAACCGTTCCTGGCGCAAATCTGCCTTGCATAGGCGAGTTCACCGGCAATTCCGGCCCGGTCGGCATAATGGGTATCATCATAGCCGGGCGTCGTGCCAAGCAGGCGCTGGCCGCGAACCTGGGAAATGCGGTCGGCGGACGCGATAAGGCCGACAATCAGCGGGCGTTTGGCGCCCAAGAGCGCCGGCGGCATCGGGATGCCGAGCACGACCGGTACATTGGCGGTCTTGATGCCGCGATTGGCCAGATAGATGCTGGTCGGCGTCTTTGATGTGCGTGATATGCCGACGATCACGATGTCTGCCTCTTCGATGTCGAGCGGCAGCTTGCCGTCGTCATGCTCCATGGTGAAATTCAGCGCGTCGATACGCTGAAAATACCCGGCATCCAGGTCATGCTGCGCGCCGGATTTTCTGCCCGAGGGTGCGCCGAGAAAACTCTGGAAGGCTGAAAATACCGGTTCAAGCACGGATACGAACGGCAAGCCCATGGCAGCGCAGGTCCGGTCAATCATGCCTGCGAGCCGTTCATCCACCACCGTATAGAGGACGATGCCAGGCTCGGCGTCGATTTCTTCAAAGACTTTCGCAAGCTGCTTGTCGGTTCGGATCAGGGGATAAATATGCTCGATTGCACGAGCTTCGCGGTATTGTGCGGCGGCGGCACGGCCGGCGGCCAAAAGCGTTTCGCCGGTCGCATCCGATATCAGGTGGAGGTGGAAAGAAGCCTGTGTTTTGGTCACTGCGTGTTTTACCCAGCCATGGGTGAGGTGATGTGGAGACGTGTGGATAACCCGGGCAATCAGCTGCCTGTTGCCGTCTGCAGTCTAACAGATGCGGGTTTGTCCACAATTCACAAGGCTGATTTGCCGGAGATCGTCTTTTGGAGAACAGCGTGTATTGATTTTCTCATCCACAGGACGGAAATTCTCCTTAGGTATTGCGGTGTTTTAATGCATTGAAATAAAACGGTAAAATGGCTTATCCCCATTGTAATTGGCATTTGGCGAACAGGCGTCTGGAAAATGACGGCCAAGCGGTGGCTTCCTTAGATTGTGGAAAAGGCTTAATCCCCGAAACTGACAGACTCTCAGAATCAAAAAAGCAGATCAAAAGAGATTCTTTAATGGAAGACAGGAAGACAGTTCTCGGGAAAACCGCGTTCATGCGGGTCTTGAATGGTGAAGGCATTTGGCCTCCGCCGATCTGGATGATGCGGCAAGCCGGGCGCTATTTGCCAGAGTACCGGGAGACCAGAAAGAAGGCGGGGAGCTTTCTGGACCTTTGCTACAATCCGGAATTGGCGGTTGAAGTCACACTGCAGCCGATACAGCGGTTCGGCTTTGATGCAGCGATCCTGTTTTCCGATATCCTGGTTGTGCCGCATGCCCTGGGGCGGGATTTGCGGTTCGAGGAGAACCGCGGGCCGTTGTTGACCCCGATTACAGCTGCGGAAATCGCACAGCTGGAAGCTTCGGATTTTCATGAAAGGCTTGCACCAGTCTATGAAACGGTGAGGCAATTGGCGGCAAGTTTGCCCGCCAATGTTCCGCTTCTTGGTTTCTGCGGTGCGCCTTGGACGGTGGCGACCTACATGATCGCCGGACATGGAACACCGGATCAGGCGCCGGCGCGGCTGTTTGGCATGCGCGAGCCAGCCGCATTTGGCCAATTGCTCGACACGCTTGCCGATGTATCGGCTGATTATCTGCTGAGGCAGGTTCAGGCAGGCGCTGATGCTGTGCAGATTTTCGATTCCTGGTCGGGCGTTCTTGATGATGCCTGTTTTGAAGATTGGTGCATTCGACCGGTTCGGCGGATGACGGAGCGGCTGGCCAAAGCTGGCTGCACGGTTCCGGTGATCGGTTTTCCGAAGGGAGCGGGTGCGCGCTATGCGTCCTACCGGGAAAAGACCGGCGTGAATGTTTTGGGTGTTGACTGGTCCATGCCTCTGCAAGAGGTCAGGAAATTGCAGGCCCATGGCGCAGTGCAGGGAAATCTGGATCCCTTGCGGCTGATTGCCGGTGGAGCGGCTTTGGAAAAAGGCGTCAGCCAAATCCTGGAAACCTTGCATGGCGGTCCGCTGATTTTCAATCTTGGACATGGCATTACACCCGACACACCGATCGCGAATGTTGAGGCGATGGTAGCCAGGGTCCGAAAGGGTTGAGTACGGGTGTGAATGAAACGTCTGGCGCCAAAGCGGCAAAACGGGCGGCGATCGCGCTGGTGGTGTTCGCCGGCCTGGCGATATTTGTTTTCTGGCTCAATCCGTCCGATCTTTATGCCTGGATCAAGGCTGTGCATGTGATCGCGGTCATGTCCTGGATGGCCGGAATGCTCTATCTGCCGCGGCTTTTCATCTACCATTGCGGAACGGCGGCGGGCACGGAGGCATCGGAAATCTTCAAAGTCATGGAGGGGCGGCTGCTACGGGTGATCATCAACCCGGCCATGGTGATTGCTTGGGTTCTGGGACTTTATCTCGCATGGGCAGGATTTTCGTTGATGGGAACCTGGCTGTGGCTGAAGTTCGGCATGGTCTTGGCGTTGTCGGCTGTGCACGGCTATTTCGCTGCGGCCGTGCGGGCGTTTGCCGAGGATCGGAATGTCAAATCCACTGGCCATTGGCGGCTGATGAATGAAGCTCCCACCGTGCTGATGATCGTCATCGTCGTGTTGGTGATTGTCAAACCGTTCGGTTAAGCCGGGAACTCATCCTGTCTGCCGGCTTGGATTACGGCTTGCACTTTACCGGAACCGGCGATAGACAGGGGGCCTTCCCAAAGTCGGCATCCGGACCTTTGTCCCGCATCCTGCCGGCACCCCAGAGAATGCATATCGCAATTCGGCAGCCCTGCCGCACCTTTGGCATTCCTCCCAGCGCAAAGCGGATTCCCATGCAGGAAATGAAATTACAGGTTCTCAAGAGCAAGCGGCCGACCGAGCTCATCGAGTTTGCCGAGAGCCTTGAAGTGGAAAATGCCAGTGTGCTTCGCAAGCAGGAGCTGATGTTCGCGATCCTGAAAAAGCTCGCGATGCAGGATATCGAAATCATCGGCGACGGCGTGGTGGAAATACTCCAGGATGGATTTGGGTTCCTGCGGTCGGCCAGTGCCAATTACCTGCCGGGACCGGATGATATTTACATATCGCCGTCGCAAATCAGGCGATTTTCGCTGAAGACCGGCGACACCGTTGAAGGACCGATCCGCAGCCCCAAAGAGGGTGAGCGCTATTTCGCGCTGTTGAAGGTCAATACGATCAATTTTGAGGATCCGGAGAAAATACGCCACAAGGCGCATTTCGACAATCTTACGCCGCTTTACCCGAACGAGCGGCTGAAGATGGAAGTCGAAAATTCAACATCCAAAGACCTCTCGGCGCGGGTGATCGATCTCGTGGCGCCGCTTGGCAAGGGTCAACGCGGGCTGATCGTGGCGCCGCCGCGCACCGGCAAGACGGTGCTATTGCAGAATATTGCTCATTCGATCACTGCCAATCATCCGGAATGCTATTTGATCGTCCTGCTGATTGACGAGCGTCCGGAAGAAGTGACCGACATGCAGCGCTCGGTGAAGGGCGAGGTCGTGTCGTCAACATTTGACGAGCCGGCGGTGCGCCACGTCCAGGTGGCGGAAATGGTCATCGAGAAAGCCAAGCGGTTGGTTGAACATGGCCGCGATGTTGTCATCCTGCTTGATTCAATCACCCGACTCGGCCGCGCCTACAACACCGTTGTGCCGTCATCCGGCAAGGTTTTGACCGGCGGCGTGGACGCCAATGCCCTGCAGCGTCCGAAGCGGTTTTTTGGTGCGGCTCGCAATATCGAGGAGGGCGGTTCGCTGACTATCATTGCCACCGCGCTGATTGATACGGGTTCGCGCATGGACGAAGTGATTTTCGAAGAGTTCAAAGGGACCGGCAATTCGGAAATCGTGCTGGATCGCAAGATCGCCGACAAGCGCATATTCCCTGCTCTCGATATACTGAAGTCGGGCACACGCAAGGAGGATCTGCTTGTTGCGCGCAGCGAACTGCAAAAGATCTATGTGCTGCGGCGCATTCTCGGGCCCATGGGAACCACCGATGCTGTCGAATTCCTGATCGACAAGCTCAAGCAGACCAAAACCAACGGCGACTTTTTCGATTCGATGAACACATGATGACGGCCTGAGACGATTCGGTTCCGTAACAGGCACCCTGTCGTCTGGTGGCTGATCGGTGCGGCCCATGTCCGGTGTTGACACGATTTATGCCCTTTCGAGCGGCGGCATGCCGTCGGGTGTTGCAGTCGTGCGGATTTCCGGTGGAGCCGTTGCTGCGGTTGCTGAGATTGTCTGTGGCGGCCTGCCGGCTGCGCGGTATGCCTCGCTCAGGCCGATTCGGAGCCGTAATGGCGAACTGCTCGATGAAGGTCTTGTTATCTACTTTCCAGGCCCTGCCAGTTTTACCGGTGAAGATGTGCTTGAAATCCATCTGCATGGGTCGCGGGCTGTTGCCGCCGCCGTTCTGTCCGAGCTCGCGGGATTCACCGGCCTGAGGATGGCGGAAGCCGGCGAGTTTTCGCGGCGGGCCTATTTGAACGGGAAGAAGGATTTGGCCGCGGTTGAGGGCCTGGCGGATTTGATCGCCGCCGAGACCGAAGCACAGCGCCGGTTTGCGCAAGGAAATTCTTCCGGAGTGCAGTCCAGGCTCTACCAGTCGTGGCGTCAGCGGATCATCGATATGCGCTCCTTGATTGAAGCGGAACTTGATTTCGCTGATGAAGGCGATATCGCAGGCTCTGTTTCCGATCTTGTGTGGGGTGATGCCGCAAGGCTGGGGGAAGAAATCAGGGGACATTTAGCCGGATTCAAACGTGCGGAGATTGTGCTCGACGGTTTTAAAGTCGTTCTGGCTGGCGCGCCAAATGCGGGAAAATCGAGTCTTCTGAATGCCCTGGCGAAGCGCGATGCAGCTATTGTATCAGATGAGCCGGGAACGACGCGCGATCTGGTTGATGTGTCACTTGATCTGGGCGGGATGAAAGTTGTGCTCACCGATACAGCCGGCATCCGTG
>JBATMU010000175.1:0-1960 GCA_049289995.1 Rhizobiaceae bacterium
CGAGCGGCTTGACCAGCGCCGCATGCCAGGCGGGCACCAGCGGTGCGCCCTGCCCGCCATGCGCCATGTCATTGGCCCGCATGTCGTGAACAACCGCAATGCCGGTCTTGGAACCCAACAGAGCCCCGTCGCCCAATTGCACGGTCAGGCCCGCAAGCGGCCGGTGCAGCACCGTCTGGCCATGGAAGCCGATCACCTCCGGCTTTGCCCAGTCCCTGCCCGGCCCGGCGAGAAAATCGCGGACGGTATCGGCGTGGCGAAGCGTCAACTCGCGCTCCAGAATGGCAAGATCGCCGGGGCGCTCGGCGCGGGTCTTGATGGATTTGGCGATCTCCAGAGCCGCTGCAAGGCGTTGCACGAATTCCGCATCATAAGGCACGAAATGCGATGGTCCGCGCGCGGCGAAATCCTCGCCATCGGTGATGACGCCCGCGACGTCGATCCCGTCCATCGACGTGCCGCTCATCAGACCAATGGCCGCAATGGCCTGCTTGCCTTGTGATTCCATGGTTTGTGATGGTAAAGGCGGCCAACCCGTTTTGCCACCGGCGCAGCCGCGCCAATTTCCCGGATGCCTGCGATGAGCGCCTACAAATCTGACTTCCTCAATGTGCTTAATGAGCGCGGCCTGATCCACCAGATTTCCAATGCGGAAGAACTGGACAAACGGGCAGTTGAAGGAACCATCACCGGCTATGTCGGCTATGACGCCACCGCCACCAGCCTGCATATCGGCAATCTCATCACCGTCACACTGCTCTATTGGCTCCAGCAGACCGGCCACAAGCCGATAACCCTGATGGGCGGCGGCACGTCGATGGTTGGCGATCCGTCTTTCCGTGACGACCAGCGCAGCCTGTTGTCCATGGACAAGATCAACGAGAACATTTCGGGCATCAAGCGCATTTTCGGCCGCATTCTTGATTATGGCGAAGCAGCAAACGGCGCAGTCATGGTCAACAATGCCGATTGGCTGATGGAGCTGAAATATGTCGACTTCCTGCGCGATGTCGGCCGCTTCTTCTCGGTCAACCGCATGCTGTCCTTCGATTCGGTGAAGCTGCGCCTTGACCGCGAGCAGTCGCTTTCCTTCCTCGAATTCAACTACATGATCATGCAGGGCTATGATTTCGTCGAGTTGAACAAGCGCTTTGGCTGCGTGCTGCAAATGGGCGGTTCGGACCAATGGGGCAATATCGTCAACGGCGTCGACCTCAGCCACCGCATGGGCGGCGAGCACCTGTTTGCATTGACCACGCCGCTTTTGACCACATCGTCGGGTGCCAAGATGGGCAAGACCGCCAAGGGCGCGGTCTGGCTGAATGGCGATTTGTTTTCGCCCTATGATTTCTGGCAATATTTCCGCAACACCGAAGACGCGGACGTTGAAAAATTCCTGAAAATTTTTACACGCCTGCCGCTTGCCGAAATCGCCAAACTGGTTGCGCTTGGCGGCAATGAAATCAACGAGGCCAAGAAGGTGCTGGCGACGGAAGCAACCGCCATTGTCCATGGCCGCAACGCTGCCAACGAGGCCGCCGAGACCGCCCGTCAGGCGTTTGAAACCGGTGGCTTTGCAGCCGATCTTCCGTCAATCGACGTGGCAGGTGACACGCTCAAATCAGGGATCGGCCTTTTGGCGCTTCTCGTGCAGGCAGGGTTCGCCGCCAGCAATGGCGAGGCGCGCCGGCATGTGCAGGGCGGCGCGGTCAAGCTCAATGATCTGGCTGCAAGCGACGACCGCCGCCTGGTGACCGACAAAGACCTGACATCGGACGGCGCCATCAAGCTGTCGCTCGGCAAAAAGAAGCACGTTCTGGTCCGCCCCGCCTGAACTTCAGCGGAACTCGAAGATCTGGCGGAATATGCCCGGCGCAATCAGCGACATCGGGTTGACGTGCAGATCGGGTTCGCCGGCTTTGCCGTCGAGCCGGAAGGTGATGCCGAGCAGGCCCTTGTC
>JBATMU010000176.1:0-7563 GCA_049289995.1 Rhizobiaceae bacterium
CGCCTGATGGCCGCCATCCGCCATGGCGTGCTCAATGGCGGCAAGCGGCTGAGGCCGTTTCTGGTAATGGAAACCGCTGCCCTGTTCGGCGCCGATGGCGAGGCGGCCGCACGCGTCGCCGCAGCGCTTGAATGCGTCCATTGCTACTCGCTGATCCATGACGATTTGCCCGCCATGGACGATGACGCGCTGCGCCGCGGCAAGCCCACCGTTCACATCGCCTATGACGAGGCCGCCGCCATCCTGGCCGGTGACAGCCTGTTGACATTTGCCTTCGAGATCATCGCCTCGGACGAGACCGCCCTGCCTGCCCAAACCCGGCTGGCGCTGGTGACGGCTTTGGCCCGCGCCTCGGGTTTCTCGGGCATGACCGGCGGCCAGGCGCTTGACCTTGAGGCCGAAACAGCCAAACCGGATGAAGCGGGAATTCGCGCCCTGCAGGCCATGAAAACCGGCGCGCTGATCGGCTTTGCCTGCGAAGCCGGCGCCATCATCGCCGGGGCGAGCCAAGATGAACGCCAGCGGCTCGCCGGTTTCGGCGCTGTGATCGGCCTCGCTTTCCAGCTTGCCGATGACCTGCTGGACCTTACTGCCGATGCCGTCACCCTTGGCAAGGCGTCGGGCAAGGATGCCGCCGCCGGCAAGGCCACGCTGCCGGCGCTGCATGGCCAGGACTGGACGCGGCAGCGGCTTGGCGAATTGGTCAGCGAGGCCGAAACCTTGCTGGCTCCCTGGGGCGAAAAAGCTGGAATCCTCGTCCAGTCCGCGCGATTTATCGCCAACCGCAGCCATTGACCGCAAATTGACGGTGATTTGCCCGCTCGAGCGTCAAATGCCCGGCATTTTCCGGCTTTTTTAATCATTCCCGTGGAAATTCGGGATCCGGCTCCGGTTTTAACCAGGCTGGACAACGGGGAACCCGCGCGAAGGCGGCGCAAAAGCGCAGCGCGGCTGGAAAACTGGCAGGGCGAGACCCTGCCTTCGGGGACAGCATGACCGAATTGCATTCCGAACGTGAGACGGCAACCAAACGACAGGCGAGCCTCGATGGCTGGCGCCATTCGCTTGACGCTTCGCTGCGGCACGCCACGACCCTGCTGGCCGGTGCGGCCATTGTCTTCTTCGTCGTCAATTGGGTGCTGTGGCTGCGCTCACCGCAATTGGCCATGCCGCTTGGCTCTATTCTGTCATTGGTGTTTCTGGCCAGCCTGCATCTGCTGCGCGGCCATGCGGAGACGCCCCGCCAGGTTCGCAACCGCATACTGGGCGTTCATGTGCTGACCGGGCTCAGCACAGCGGCGCTGATCGGAACCAGCATCTATGTGGCGGATTTCTATCCGCCCGAAGACGCGGTGGCGGGCCTTGCGCTCATCATGCTCAATGCGACCACAGCCATTCTGGTCGGGCTGGCTTTTGCCTCGCTGCCGCGTGTCGGCCTGCAGCAGATCGCCATTGCAGGCATTCCCGGCGCCATAAAAGTCCTGATCGACGGCGATCCGGATTCCATCGCCTTCACGGTCATGTTCGTCGCCATCGTCGTCATGTTGAGCCAAATGATCGGGGTCGCCAATGATGACAGGCTGGCATTGATCAAGACCAAGCGTTCATTGGCAAGCGCCTTGTCGGCAGCCGAGGCAGGCGAACGCGCCAAATCCGAATTTCTCGCCAATATGAGCCACGAAATCCGCACGCCGATGAATGGCGTCATGGGCATGGCGGAATTGCTGTCGCGCACTGCACTCGACGCCCGCCAGAAAACCTTCACCGATGTGATCCTGAAATCCGGCAATGCGCTTCTGGCAATCATCAATGACATACTGGATTTCTCCAAGATCGACGCCGGCAAGATGACGCTGGATCCGGCGCCGTTCAGCCTGACCGACACCGTGGCCGATGTGGCCGCATTGATGGCTCCGGCCGCCGCCGGCAAGGGCATAGAGCTGATCGTCCGCGTTGCGCCCTCACTGCCCGACAGCATGGTGGGCGATGCCGGCCGCATTCGGCAGATCGTCACCAATCTGGTTGGCAATGCCGTCAAGTTCACCGAATCGGGTCATGTCTATGTCGACCTTGACGGCCAACCCGGTGCTGACGGCTGGGAAATCGCCGGCAAGGTCACCGATACCGGCATCGGCATCGAGCCGGACAAGCTCAACGCCATTTTCGACAAATTTTCACAGGCCGATGGTTCCGCGTCCCGCAAACACGAGGGCACGGGACTGGGTCTGGCCATCGCCTCCAGGCTGGTCGAGCTGATGGGCGGGCAAATCCGCGTCGAAAGCACGATCGGCAAAGGATCGTGCTTCTCGTTCTCGATCAGGCTTGCCGCTGATCCGCAATCACCTGCCAAGACGGCGCCGCGCAAGGCGCTGGCCCGCGCCAGCGTGCTGGTGGTTGATGACAATGCGGTCAACCGCTTCATTCTCGAAGAACAGATGCGTGGCTGGGGCTATGAACACGCCGTGGTCGAAAGCGGCGCCACCGCCTTGGCTTTTGCCAAGGCTGCGTCCGCCATGGGCAAACCGGTCGATGCCATCGTCATGGATTTCCAGATGCCCGGGATGAACGGTCTGGATGCAGCGCGCGCCTTGCGGAATATTTCCGGTTTTGCCGAAGTCCCGGTGCTTTTCCTTTCATCGGTGGATGACGGCAATTTTGCCGATGTCATACGCCAATGCGCACCGGCTGCCTGGCTGGTCAAGCCGGCCAAGCCTGCCGACATTCTTGGCGCGCTCGCCGATCTTGTCCTTGTCCGAAGCGCACCCGCGCCGGTTGCCGCGCCTGTTCCGGCCAAAGATGACAGCCCCGCCCAGACCGGGCTGACCAAGGTCGACATTCTTGTCGCCGAAGACAATGAAATCAACCAGATGGTGTTCAGCCGCGTGCTCGACATGACCGGCCTGTCCTACCACATCGTCAATAACGGCCGCCAGGCGGTCGATTTCGCCCTCGCATCGCCGCCCCGTCTCGTCATCATGGATGTGTCCATGCCCGTGCTCAACGGCCTCGATGCCGCCCGCGAAATACGAACCCATGCGGAACTCAACAGGATCCCGATCATCGGTGTGACGGCGCATGCGCTCAAGGGCGACCGTGAGCGATGCCTGGAAGCGGGCATGGATGACTACATCACCAAGCCGGTCTCGCCGGATGCGCTCAAGGCCAAGATCAGCGACTGGCTGACCCGCGCCAATCTGAAGGCGGCATGATTTCGGCGAGCCTCAGCGGTTGCGCATGACCACGCAGGCGCCGCCCACGGACCGCAGCGCCGCGCAGATGCGGTCGGCTTCGCCGCGCGTATCGGCCCCGATGCGGACCGCATAAATCCCGCGCCTGCCGATCGGCGAGCGCACGCGGCTGACCACCGGCTCATGACCCGCAATCACTGAAGCAAAGCTGCGCCGCACGCGCTCGAACTGGTTGACGGCGGCCGCACGGCGAAAATTGCCCGCTACCTGCACGCCCCAGGCTTTCTGCTTGATGCGCGCCATGGCGATCGTTGAGGCGGCAATGACCGGCAGCTTGCGGCAGGCTTCGGAAAAGCCAAGCTTTGCATCGAGCGGCCGGATTGTTCCGCCATGCGCGCGGTCCTGAAAGTTTTCGGCCGGCTCGCCCAGAATGTCGAGCACATAGGCTTCTGTTTCCAGCGGCAGGAAACCGCCGTTTTTCAGCCAGCGTTCAATCCGTGTCTCGCCGGCATTGTAGGCGGCCGCCGCCAGGCCAAGATTGCCGTAGGCTGCCTTGAGTTCCGCCAGATAGGCAGCAGATGCCGGGATGGCCTGTTCGATGTCGAACGAATCGGCAAGGCCGCGCGCCTTGGCCGTGGCCGGCATGAATTGCGCCACGCCCTCCGCGCCGGCCGGACTGACGGCGGAAGCATCAAACCGGCTCTCCTTCCAGATCAGCCGGGCAAAGAACGCCGCAGGCAATCCGGTTTTGCCGGCATGGGTCTCGATCAGCGCGCAAATGCGCTCGGCAGTTACCGGCGGCGGGTTGATTTCCGCCAGCGCCGGGCCCGGGCCAAACAGGGCCGCCAGAACGGCCAGACGCTTCATCAGCCGCCCCGGTTGACGCCGAAGCGCTGGTCGACATAGGCGGCGACCATGGCCTGGAAATCCTCGGCAATGGACGGTCCGCGCAAGGTGGCTGCCTTCTTGCCGTCGATGAATACCGGTGCGGCCGGCGTCTCGCCGGTGCCCGGCAGCGAAATGCCGATATCAGCCTGCTTGCTTTCGCCCGGCCCGTTGACGATGCAGCCCATGACGGCCACCGTCAGCGCTTCCGCGCCCGGATGGGTCTTGCGCCAGCCGGGCATGGCGTCACGGATATCTGCCTGGATCTTCTGCGCCAGTTCCTGAAACAGCGTCGACGTCGTGCGGCCGCAGCCCGGACAGGCGGCAACGATCGGCACGAATTGCCGGAACCCCATGGTTTGCAGCAATTCCTGTGCAACCTGCACCTCGCGTGTCCGGTCGCCATTCGGCTCGGGCGTCAGCGAAACGCGAATCGTGTCGCCAATGCCCTGCTGCAAAAGGATGCCCATGGCCGCCGATGACGCGACAATGCCCTTGGAACCCATGCCCGCTTCGGTCAGCCCCAGATGCAGCGCATGATCGCAGCGCGACGCCAGCATGGCGTAACAGGCGACCAGGTCCTGAACCGCGCTGACCTTGGCCGACAGGATGATGCGGTCGCGCGGCAATCCGGTTTCCTCGGCGAGAGCCGCGCTCAGCAAAGCCGATTGCACGATGGCCTCGCGCGTCACCTCCTGTGCGGTCAGCGGCGAACCCGCCGCAGCATTCTCGTCCATCAGCCGGGTCAGCAGCGCCTGGTCGAGCGAACCCCAATTGACGCCGATCCTGACCGACTTGCCATGCTTGATGGCCATTTCGGTGATGGCGATGAATTGGCGGTCCTTCTTTTCCTTGAAGCCGACATTGCCCGGATTGATCCGGTATTTGGCGAGCGCCTCCGCACAGGCCGGATGATCGGCCAGAAGGGTATGGCCGATATAGTGGAAATCGCCGATCAGCGGCACATTGATGCCGAGCCGGGCCAGCCGGTCGCGGATATGCGGCACGGCAGCGGCGCTTTCATTGCGGTCAACGGTGATGCGCACCAGTTCCGAACCCGCCCGGTGCAGCGCGGCAACCTGCGCAACCGTCGCGTCGATATCGGCAGTGTCGGTATTGGTCATGGATTGAACCACGACCGGATGGTCGCCGCCGACCAAGACACCGCCGACATCAACCGCAACCGCCTTGCGGCGCGGAAAGGGTGAAGCAAAATAGCCGTGCATCAGAACGTCTCCGAACGGGATCGGTTTCAGGTGGCGGACAGCCCCGGCCTTGTCAATGGCCGGTCATCTTGCGGGCGGGCCGCTCTCCGGTTTCACCGCACCGGTCGCCAACGCCATGATCCGCACCAATTGGCTGAAATTGCGGCTGGTCTCCCCATCATTGGCCGAATGTGATTTCACACCCTCCAGGGCCGCAAGAAAGATGCGCGAAAGGCCAGGCCCGTCCAACCCTCCCTTTGACAGGCTGACGCCGTTTTTGTTGGCTTCCAGCTCGAAAGCGGCGGCAAATAGCTCTCGCATCTCCTCAAGCCAAACGGAGTGCAGGTCGCCCGCCAGCGTGTTCTTCAGATCAAGGATTTCCGACCCGTGCGGCTTGGACTGGATATGCGCGACCAGCGCAAATACCGACCGGTTGATCGCGCCCGATATGCGCGCCTCAAATGGCAGGTTTTCGGAAAGTGCCGCACGGGCCGCCTGTGCGGACTGTTCGAAGAAGTGCCCGGCAATTGCCCGGAAGATATCGGACTTGTTGCGAAACAGAAGATAGAGCGCTGGTCTTGAAACCTCGGCGGCACGCGCAACGTCATCCATGCTGGTGCGCTGATAGCCATAGGCGAACACAACGTCAGCGGCTGCCGCCAGCACGCGCTGCCGCTTGCGCGCCTCATGGGTTTCGTCTGCCGCTTCAAAGGTGAAAGTCGCCATGCCGCATCTTGACAATCTGACAAATTTTGTCAACTTGTCCAATCTATTGATGAACAGCTTTTCCGACCAATGAGCGAGGCCAGCCACATGAAACTCAATGTCAATGGCGCCGTCCTGGAGCTCGACGCCGATCCGGACATGCCGCTCCTGTGGGCGCTGCGTGATCTGGCTGGCATTCTCGGCCCGAAATTCGGCTGCGGCGTGGGCGCCTGCGGCGCTTGCACTGTATGGATCGACGGCAAGCCGGAACGCTCCTGCTCGGTGCCGGTCGGGTCTGTCACCGGTGCGGTCACAACCATTGAAGGCCTTGCCCCGGCAGGCGGCCTGCATGCCGTGCAACGTGCCTGGCTGGAAGCGCAGGTCCCGCAATGCGGCTATTGCCAGTCCGGCCAGATCATGAGCGCAGCGGCCCTGCTGGCTGAAAATCCCGATCCGGATGATGCGGCGATCGACGCGGCCATGGCCGGCAATCTGTGCCGCTGCGGCACCTATCCGCGCATTCGCGCCGCCATCAAGCGGGCCGCCGAACTGCAGAAGACGGGAGCCTGAACCATGGCCAGTGTTGGAAAAATCGCCCGCCGCACCTTCCTGTTTGGCGCTGCCGCCCTCGCCGGAGGCGCCGCCTTCGGCTATTGGAGCCTGAGCCGACCCTGGGACAATCCGCTGTCCGATGGCCTTGGCGAAGGTGAGAACACCTTCAGCCCTTGGCTGAAGATCGCCGCCGACAACACCATCACCATCTTTGCTCCGCGCGCCGAAATGGGCCAGGGCGTTTCGACAACGTTGGCGGCTTTGGTCGCCGAAGAGCTGGATGTCACGCTCGAACAGGTCAAGGTCGAGCATGGCCCTGCCTCGGGCGCCTATTACAATTCCGACATGCTGGCCGAAAGCGGTCCCTTCGCTTTCTTCAATGACGGTGCGCTCGCCAGCGCCATGCGCTCTGCCATGGGCGGCGCGGGTTATGCGCTGGGCCTGCAGGGCACCGGCGGCTCATCGTCCTTGCGCGACGGCTTTGACAAGATGCGCAAGGCCGGCGCTTCCGCGCGTCTTATGCTGCTTGCCGCCGCCGCCAAGCGGTTCGGTGAACCGCAATCCGGGCTGGAAACGGCCGACGGAAAAGTCACTGGCAAGGCATCCGCCAAATCGGCAACCTATGGCGAACTGGCAGCCGACGCTGCGGCAATGCCGGTTCCGGCGGAGCCGCAATTGCGCGGCAAGGCGGACTGGAAACTGCTCGGCAAGCCGCAAAAACGCGTCGACGTGATGGCCAAGATCACGGGTGCGCCGGTGTTCGGCATCGATGTCAGCCTGCCTGGCATGCTGTACGGCACCGCCGTCATGAGCCCGCGCTTCTGGTCAAAGCCGGTCAGTTCGGATCTTTCCAAAGCTGAAAAGTCGCCGGGCGTCCTCAGGATCATCCCGCTCGACACGACCTATGGCCATGGATTCGGCATTCTGGCTACCTCCACCTGGGCCGCTTTCAAGGCGGCAGAATTGATCGAAGCGGAATGGGCAGAGGCTGAATATCCCGCCGATTCCGCCGCCATTTCCAAGGTTCT
>JBATMU010000177.1:0-1806 GCA_049289995.1 Rhizobiaceae bacterium
GGTCGTAGCCAAACTTGCCGAAGAAAATATAGGCGGGACTGGCCTCGCCAAGCTCCATGGCGTCATGGCGGGTTTTTGCGCCGCCTGCGCCGACAACCATGCGGCCGTCATGCTTTTTCACGGCCTCCGCCAACGCGGCGGCGTTGCATTCCAGGTGCAGGCCGTCAGCCCCGACCCGGCCGGCCACGCGGCTGTCGCCAGCAAGGATCACCGCAATGCCCTTTGCCTGAAGGGCAGGCGTCACCGCAGCGCAAAGCGCCTGGAAATCATCGTCGGACAGCGCATATTGCGGCAGGATGACCGAAGCGACATCGCCGCCGTCTGCCGCGTCAAGGATGCGGGCGGGCAAGGCTTCGGCGCCTTCCGGCGCGATGAGGACGATGCGGCAGCGGTTCGGCATGGCGGACATGGGATTCCTGACTGAAAGGGCTTTGGTGATGGCGCGGGAAAATGGTGCGAATGGGGCAGAAGCGCAAGGCTTTGGCCAAATGGCGCTGACAAACGGGCAAATCAGCGGATGATTTCACGCGGATTCGGGCAATTGACATGCGGCAATTGCCCGAATCCTGTCGCCCAATGCCATGAAACGGTCTATTGCCGGACGCTATCCGGAGTTTGCCATGCTGCTTGCCGATCCTTGGTTCTACGCCGCCGCCATTCCGGCGGTCTTTCTGGTCGGCCTGTCGAAGGGCGGCTTTGGCGGTTCGATGGGGTTTGTCGGCGTGCCGCTGATGTCGCTGGTCATGCCGCCGCTTCAGGCGGCCGCCATCCTCTTGCCGATCATGATCGTCATGGACGGCGTGGCGCTATGGACCTGGCGGGGGGTGTTTGACCGGCGGACGCTGACCTTCATGCTGCCCGGCGCCATGGCCGGCATTGCGCTTGGCTGGATGCTGGCGTCGTTCGTAACGGTTTCCGGCATAAGGCTGTCGGTCGGCGCAGTGGCGCTGGTGTTTGTCGGCCGCTGGCTGTGGGAGACCTATGTGCGGCGCGCGGCGTTCGTGCGCGGGCATTCGCCGGTCAGGGCGACACTGTGGTCATCGGTGGCCGGGTTCACCTCGTTTGTCGCCCATGTCGGCGGGCCGCCATTCCAGATTTACGTATTGCCGCTCGGCCTTGATCCGAAAATCATGACCGGCACGTCGGTGATCTTTTTTGCGGTGACCAATGCGGTCAAGCTCATTCCCTATTTCGCGCTTGGCCAGTTCGATGCGACCAATTTGACGGTCTCGGCAGCGTTGCTGCCGATCGCGCCCGCCTCGACGCTTTTGGGCGCAGTTCTGGTGCGGCGCATGGCGCCCTCGGTGTTTTATCCATTCACCTATGCGCTGGTCGGACTGATTGCGCTGAAACTGGTGTTTGACGGGCTTTCAGACCTTTTGGGCATTTGAAAAGCGCCGAGCGGCATGAAACATTGCACGAGGAAATCCGGAGGCCTGACATGTCCAATCCCTATGAGACCAATCTCGGCAAGCGCCAGGCCAATTACCAGCCGCTGACGCCGATCACCCATCTTGAGCGCGCCGCAAAGGTGTTTCCCGAGCATGTGGCCATCGTGCATGGCAAGACGCGGGTCAGCTATGGCCTGTTCTGGGAGCGCAGCCTGAAGCTCGGCTCAGCGCTTGCCAAGCGCGGCATGGGCAAGGGCGACACGGTCTCGGTGATGCTGTCGAACACGCCGCCGATGCTGGAAGCGCATTTCGGCGTGCCGATGACCCGGGCGGTGCTGCATTGCCTGAACACGCGGCTCGATGCGGCGATCATCGCCTTCCAGCTTGACCATGCCGATTCGAAAATCCTGATCGT
>JBATMU010000178.1:0-3786 GCA_049289995.1 Rhizobiaceae bacterium
CTCGGTCAGGACAATGGGTCGCGCGCGGCGCTGAAACCAAGAACCAGCCGCGACAAGGATCCGGACACCTTGGCGCTCGAAAAATTGCTTGCTGACGTGACGGGAATGACTGTCGCCATCGAACACAGCGACAATGGCGGGCAGCTCCGGATCAGCTACAAGACGCTGGAACAGCTCGACGATCTTTGCCGGCGCCTGCAGGGCTGATTGTTCAATTCCTGCCCGGCCTAGCCGACAGGGCGAGCAAAGCTTGCCGCGTCAAAGCCTCTGCCAATTCCGGCGTTTGCCGCGTGCGCAGGATCGTGTCCTGAATATGCCGCGCGCCGCTCATCGGTTCGATTGCTACGGGCACTGAGATTTCGGTGCGAACTGTGCACAAATGGCTAAATTGAAACCCCGAGACGTGCGGGCTGACTAAGCGACCACTGCGGCGCAAGAGGGAAGAATCTGCCAAATGGTGCCTTCTTCCAATTCAAGAAATCGACCGCACCACTAATTGCTGGGACCAAAAAGGCATGGTCCAGTTGATGGCGAACGGCGGGCCTCGAAATGTGTACGCCAAACCGCTATATGCAGGGCAGACAAGGACGCATCATGGCCCGCATTTACGAGACCCGCGCCTGGCGAGGCCAGCATTCGCCTTCATTGCAGGAAATGGAAATCCTGGCGCTGGAGGCCTATGCGCACCTGCCGGAGACGTTCCGCGAACTGACCGGCGAGGTGCTGATCCAGATCGCCGAATTCCCCGAGGACGAGATTCTCGACGATCTGTCGCTGGAGACGCCGTTTGACCTGCTCGGCCTGTTCGAGGGGCGCGGCATTGCCGAGCGCTGGAACCCGCAGACCGGCGAGGGGCCGAACCGGGTGACGCTCTACCGCCGCGCCATTCTCGACTATTGGGCCGAGAACGACGAGACGCTGGGCGACATCGTCACCCATGTGCTGATCCACGAGATCGGCCACCATTTCGGCCTGTCGGACGACGACATGGAAGCGCTCGAGGCGGAAGCCGATCAGGGGCAGAGCCCGTCGGCCGAAATATAGCGGGCCGAGACCCAGCCGCGCGGATTGGCCTTGCCCCAGAGCGGATTTTCACAGCGGCCCGACATGCAGGCGATCTGGTACCAGGCGCCGGATTTGTCCCAGACCGAAACCTCGTCGCCGGCATAAAGCTCGCCGATCTGGCGGTTGGATGAGCTTGGCCCGGTGCGCACGGCAAGGAAGCCGCGCCCGGCGGCGTGGTCATACTGGCTGATGGGGCGGACGCCGACCACAAAGCCGGTGCAATCGCCAGCCAAAGCCGGGCCGGATACCAAAAGGGCAAGGGCAAAAAGCGGGCTTTTAAAACGGGTCAGCATGGCAGATCTCCTGTTGCGCGGGGATCGCGTGGCCAATCATGCGCCGGCCGCCCGAGGCCGCGTTGACCCTTGTCAAACGCAAGGGATCAATCGGGCGGGCGGCGGTCAAATGATCGGGCCCTGCATGAGCCGGGTCCACAATGCCGACGTGAAACACATATGCGCCACGCCGGCATCGACGTCCTCCCTGAAAATCCGTGCATCGCAAATGACGTGTTCGGGCCTTGAGCCTGCCGCCCGGCATGCACCCTCCGAACGGCAGGCGCGGCGCGGGCATTCCGCGTAGCCCTTGCGGCGGCTGATGGCGAAGCGGATGGCGAAAGCCAGCACGGCCATTTGCTCATCTGTCCACGCTCCGGCCCGGTCCCCGGCAGCAAGGGTTTTGGCCCGCGAAGATTTTGCTGGCGAAGTTTTGGCCTGCGAAGTCTTGGCCTGCGAAGTCTGGGCCGGCTTGCCGGCATGTCTGGTCCTTGCCACGCCCGGATCCTCCGTCTGGCTGTTGAAATTTCTGCATTCCGCCTGCCGGTGGCAAGGCGTTCGTATTTTGCCTGCCGATGGCAAGGCGGTTGGGAAGGCGGGGCCGCAGTCCTGCCTTGGATTGGTAGTGGATTGCGGCATCGCCGCAGCCCCGCCTGTCGATGGCTTGCCCGCCGGGCAGCCCGCAGAGTTTTCCATCTGCGGCACCGCCGGATAGGGCCAGGATCTGGGGGCTCATCACCCAACGGATTTGCGATCATCCGCCGACCCTGCACCGGCCCCCGCCCCAGTTCATCCGGCTCATGATCCGGGTCCCTTTGCGGGGAGCGAGGAGAGTATGGGGGAGGGGAAGAAGGGGTGGATAGAATTTGTAAGCGGCGAAGCGTGCTGGCAGCCCCAGCTATCAACTGACTTTCATTCGGCTTACGATATTTCTGCAAGCCATTTGTGAGTAGCGGATGGAGGATAAGGTGGGGAAAATGAAGAATATTTAGCTTTGGTGGAATTTATCCACATTCATCGTCACCTGCGCTAAAATCAAGATTGATAAGAAGGTGCCAATCAATCTATGTCATATAATGAAAAAGTACGGCCAAACTTCAAGTTCAATAATTAGCCAGATTCAAACGAAGTTGCCAAAAGCATGATTCTGATTGAGCAAGCTGAAGCCATCCAGTTTGATCGCGTCATGAGCGCAGGTCGCACGACACCGCTGCTCTTGACGTGCGAAATGGAAAATGACGAGCAAATAGAAGTAGTTGTTAAATTTGCAACTGGCAGACATTGTACTATGAGTTCGCTCTGTGCCGAATTGATTGCCTCGCAGCTTGCTATCGATCTAGGATTGCCGACGCCGGCACCGTTAATCGTAACTTGGCGACAAGAATTTGTTGATAGCCTCATAGAACCAGAGGCGCGCCAGATTGTCACCGCCAGTACTCCGCCTGCGTTTGGTTCAACCTTCGTCACAGGAGGATTCTCCAGTTGGTCAACGGACCGCAAGCTAAGTGGGGCGGCTATGCGTCATACGGCGTTGGCCATTTTCTTTTTCGACGCGATGATAGGCAACAGCGACCGGGGCGGGATTAAGCCCAACATTCTCGTCCGGGGAGACAGCTTTCGGCTGATTGACCATGAGATGGCGTTCCGCGATTATATGTTGCTTGCCAAGCCGACACCGCCATGGATGCTGGGTAGCCTTAACGAGATGGTGATACCCGGAGCCCATATTTTTGCCACCGAGTTGATCAAAGGTGCTAAGGAATTGGAATTCGGCCCCATCCGGGCGGCATGGGCGGGCTTGTCAGATCGTCAGGTCGAGGACTATGTAGCCGCCATTCCGCCAGAATGGACCGTCGGCCAAGGCCTGACCGAGTTTGCGATGGGGCGGATCAAGAATTGCCGCGACCGGATTGATGAATGCGTAACGGAATGCAGGAGGGCTCTTGATGTTGGAACGTGAGACCTACAGCTACACCGTCCTGCGTTATGTCCATGACGTGATGACTGGGGAGTTCGTCAACGTTGGCGTGGTCGTGCATGCCGCGAGCGGCCTGAAATCAAAGTTTCGCTCAACTTACGGGCGCGTGTCGAGTGTCTTCCCCGGCCTTGATGAGAAAGCATTCAAGGATGCTCTGCGTGCTGTGCACAGCGCCATCGAAAAGCTGGAGAAGAGCGAGAAGTCAGCAGGTTTCTTCCAGTCGTCTCCCGATGCAATGACTTTCGCACGCAAGGCGATGGTTGCAGATGACAGTTCTTTCCAGTGGTCGCCGCCGGGTTCTGGCGTTACCCGTGATGCTGTCACGACCCTGAACCAACTCTATGATCGTTTTGTTACCCGGCACGAAAAGCATGGCGCACGTCGTCGCGATGATGCCGATGTGTGGAAGCCAATCCGCCAGAAGCTCGAAGAGCTAAATGTCGCCGACAAGTTCCATGAACGCACCTTCCG
>JBATMU010000179.1:0-2542 GCA_049289995.1 Rhizobiaceae bacterium
CGGCCCGCCAGGCGGTTTCGCGCGTCAGGCAATGGGCGGATGCCGGGCCCGCCATGCTGCCTTCGCCGGTCAGGCTGACAAGCAGGGCGCAATTGGCGTCGCGGCTCTTGATCCAGGCGCGCTGGGCAGCCTTGGCTGCTGCGGCGAGCGGGCCGGGATTGGCCGCGCCGAACGCCTTGTAGGCGGCATTGAGGCGCTTGTCCCAAGCTTTCATCTCGGCGTCGGCGCAGGCGATCTGGCTGGCGGTATCGGCGGCAGGATCATTTGAACAGGCGTCATAGTCTGCCGAAAACCGCGCTTCGGTCAGCGCCGGGCCGCCTGCTTCCGCTGCTTTTGCCTCGTTTTCGGATTCATTGCTGCGGTCACCAAATTGCGCTGAGCGCCAGTCGACCGGCCATGGCTCGCGCCAGCCCTTGCAGTCATCCATGCGGGCCTGTTCGAACAGCCGGAAACGCTCGCCGTCAAAGGCGTGAACGGCGATGATGCCGCAATCGCCGATGCCGCGGCCGCGCGAATACGAATGCAGGAGCACGGGCTTGGGGCCGGCTGCTTCCAGCGCCGGTTCTTCATAGCGCAACTCGTTGAAAGCCTGCACGACGTCGACGTTCCACAGATGATCGTCATTGGTGACGAGCCCGGTCTCCGAAGGCTGGTCAAACAGCACCTGTTCGACCACGCCTGCCCGGTCAAGAAAGGCCATGCTGCCGAAATTGTAGGCGCCGCTGGTGCACAGGATGAACCACAGGTCGAGACCGTCGCGCAGCCTATGGCCGACCGGAACGGCCTGCCCGTTTTCGGCAATGAAGTCCGCTTCGTCGCAGGCCGCTTTCCATGCGCCGGTGACATTGGCGGGGGCAGGGGTGCTGATGATTTGCGGTTCGAGCATTTCCGGCTCAATGACCGGAAGCGGCGGGGCGGGCGGCGTTTGGAGCTGACCGCCAGCCCTGCCCTGGTGTTTTGAGAAAAACGCCAGCACGTCGGCGGCGCCTGCCACCGGGACCGTGGCCAGCACATCGGCGCCCTCGGCCTTGCGGACAAACATTTCATCGGATTTGACGATGGCTTCGACGAGCATCGGCGTGCCGGCCGACAGCGGCAGCATGGACGCAAAGCCGTCTTCCTTGCGCCAGCTCATTGGTTCCAGAATGGCGGCGGCATGTTCGACGCCATCGAAAAACAGGTTTTCGGCGGGAACCGACAACAGCGCCTGATCCTCGAACTGGGTGTAAACGGCAACATGCAAAGCGGCGGAAGGACCGGCGTCGCGCCACAGATCAATCCGGGCAGCTCCGAGATATTCGTCCGGGGCATAGGCGCTGGCCGTGCAGGAACGCGCATTGTCGCAAGACAATGACCATGCGCCCAGTGTTTGATGAAGATTGCCGGACGGCTGCGGCGCGGGCGGCTGGTTTTTGGCTTCGGTTTCCCAGGCTTCGACGCTGGCTGCAAACGCGCCGTCATCAATGAAATTGAGCCGGTAACGGCCTGTTGCGGCGGCACTTGCGTAGTCGGATGTCTGGGCAAAAGCATCAGCGAGCACGGCCAATGCACCGACGCGCTCGTGGGTATCGAGAGCGGTCAGATAGGCATTGGTTGCCGCGCTGAGCACCGTTTCATGCAAGCCGTCGGCTTCGCCCGCATTGTCCGGGCGGTGGACCACAAGGGATGCCAACAGGGCTTCCGCACCCTTTCTCCATGTTGCCGATTCCTGCGGGTTGGCGGCAAAGGCGGCCATGAGGCCCGGCTCCGCCCGGCCCGGTTGGCCCTTCTCCAAAAGCTCAAGAACGTCTTGCGGAATGCCGCCGCCGGCGCCATCGACGATGGGCAGGTAGCGCCATTGCTGGTCGGCGCGGCGGATGATGTCGGGATGCAGGAAGGGCAATTCCGCCGCGCGGTCATGGCGCAGTTCCGACAGTTCTACGCTAACAGCCGCCCAGGAAACGGTTTTGAAAGCAGGGTCTGCGGTTTCGCCGGTCACCGAGGACAACAGGCTGCATTGGTTTTCTTCCTGGCGCGCCGCCACACAGCCCTCGCCGCACAGTTCCGGGCAGGTGATGTCATCCTCGCCAACTTTTGCGGTGGAGATCAGCGCGCCTTCGATGCGCATGCCGTCATGGCGCGCAAACCGGGTGACGGGTTCGGCAAGGGCGGGGGCGGACAACAGGACGGCAAGGGACAACAGCATCCCGGCGTAAAAACGCATTCAAAACTCCGGCAGATTCAGACCCCGCCAAGATTGGGCATTTCAGCCGATCATCCGTCAAGCGGCAGAAAGACACAGACCGGCTTCAGCGTCCCGAATTGCGGATGATCTGGATGTCGGATTCGCGCTCCAGCCGGCGGCGGGTATCGGGCGGAATGCGCGAACGCGCCGCAAGTTCCGCATCAGGGGTGATTTCCACCACGGTGACCGAAAGCGAATGGGTAAGGGCGCGGCCGGCTGTCAGCTCGGCGCCGCCAAACAGCGGCCGGGCGCTTGGCAAAATTGAAAATGTAGGGACAGCCCCCACCGCGCCCTCAATCGTGAAATTGACATCGTAGG
>JBATMU010000180.1:0-8660 GCA_049289995.1 Rhizobiaceae bacterium
GTCCAGAAGCAGTCCGAAGACCTGATGGTCGAATTCTGGAAGTCGCCGGCCATGAGCGCCGAAGAAGCCCAGAAGAAATGGGTCGAGATCCACAAAGGCGGCTGAGTCCTCCCGTCTCAACTGCAGAGTGGAACCACCGGCCTGTCTGGCCGGTGGTTTCTTCTCCCCGGCATAGTGGAGCTTGTCATGGCGCAATCTGGCCGACCCAATCAGCTGTTTCGCAATCTCAATGCGAAAATCGCCGCCCTGCCGATGATCTTCACCGCCCTTGTGGTTTTTCTCGGCGGTACGGTGTGGACCGTCATCTATTCGTTCACCAATTCCAAGCTGCTGCCGCGCGCCAATTTTGTCGGCCTTGACCAATATTCCCGGCTTTGGGACCAAAGCCGCTGGATCATCTCCATCGAGAACCTGTTCATCTATGGCTTTTTCTCGCTGGTGTTCTCGCTGGTCATCGGCTTTTTGCTGGCTGCCCTGCTTGACCAGAAAATCCGCTTCGAAAACACCTTCCGGACCATTTTCCTGTATCCGTTCGCCCTGTCCTTCATCGTGACCGGCCTTGTCTGGCAATGGATTCTCAATCCGCAATTCGGCATCCAGTCCATCGTGCGCGGGCTGGGCTGGACCAGCTTCAATTTCGATCCGCTCTACAATGCCGACATCGTCATCTACGGCATCCTGATTGCTGGGCTGTGGCAGGGCACGGGATTGGTGACGGTGCTGATGCTGTCGGGCCTGCGCGGCATTGACGAAGACATCTGGAAAGCCGCCCGTGTTGACGGCATCCCGATGTGGCGGACCTATCTGACCATCGTCATTCCGATGATGCGGCCAACGCTGATCACCACGCTGGTGCTGATCGCCGCCGGCATCGTCAAGCTCTATGACCTCGTCGTCGCCCAGACGTCCGGCGGGCCGGGCAATGCCTCCGAGGTGCCCGCCAAATATGTCTATGACTACATGTTCCAGGCGCAGAATCTCGGCCAGGGCTTTGCCGCTTCGACCATGATGCTGGTCACCGTGCTGATCATTCTCATCCCCTGGGCCTATCTCGAATTCGGGAGCAAGAAGCGTGGCTGACACGATCCTTACTCACGGCGCCGGTCCGTCCGGACCCAAGCCAAAGAAGATGGTCTCGGCCCGCAACATCGTGCTTTACGGGCTCTTGATCACATTTGCGGTCTATTACCTGTTGCCGCTCTATGTGATGATCGTAACCTCGCTGAAAGGCATGCCGGAAATCCGCCTCGGCAATATCTTCGCCCCGCCGGTCGAGATCACGTTCGAGCCCTGGGTCAAAGCATGGTCGACCGCTTGCACGGGGCTGAATTGCGACGGCCTGTCGCGCGGTTTCTGGAACTCGGTGCGCATCACGGTGCCCTCGGTGATAGTCTCCATCGCGGTGGCCTCGGTGAACGGCTATGCGCTCGCCAACTGGAAGTTCAAGGGCTCGGACGCCTTCTTCACCATCCTGATTTTCGGCTCGTTCATCCCTTATCAGGTGATGATCTACCCGCTGGTCATCCTGCTGCGCGAAATGGGCATTTACGGCACGCTGACCGGCCTGGTGGTCGTACATACAATTTTCGGCATGCCGATCCTTACGCTGTTGTTCCGCAATTATTTCACTTCGCTGCCCGAGGAATTGTTCAAGGCGGCGCGCGTTGACGGCGCAGGGTTCTGGACCATTTTCTTCCGCATCATGCTGCCGATGTCGATGCCGATTTTCGTCGTGGCCATGATCCTGCAGATCACCGGCATCTGGAACGATTTCCTGTTCGGCGTGGTCTACACCAAGCCCGATCTCTATCCGATGACCGTGCAGCTCAACAACATCGTCAATTCGGTGCAGGGCGTGAAGGAATACAATGTCAACATGGCCGCCACCATCCTGACCGGCCTTGTGCCGCTCATCGTCTATTTCGTGTCAGGCAAGCTGTTCGTGCGCGGCATCGCCGCCGGCGCGGTCAAGGGCTGAGGGGAAGATCATGGGAACCAGCGTTTCGGTCAGGGACCTCTCGCTCAATTTCGGCAGTGTTCAGGTGCTCAAGTCGCTGAACATGGATATCCATGACGGCGAATTCGTCGTGCTGCTCGGCTCGTCAGGTTGCGGCAAGTCAACGCTTTTGAATTGCATTGCCGGGCTTCTGGATGTGTCGGCCGGGCAGATTTTCATCAAGGACAAGAACGTCACCTGGGAGGAGCCCAAGGACCGCGGCATCGGCATGGTGTTCCAGTCCTATGCGCTTTATCCGCAGATGACGGTGGAAAAGAACCTGTCCTTCGGCCTGTCGGTGGCCGGCATGCCCAAGCATGAAATCGCCAAGCGCGTGGCCCGCGCCGCCGAAATCCTGCAGATAGGGCCGCTGCTTTCCCGCAAGCCTGCCGCCCTTTCCGGCGGCCAGCGCCAGCGCGTTGCCATCGGCCGCGCGCTGGTGCGCGATGTCGATGTCTTCCTGTTCGATGAGCCGCTGTCCAATCTGGACGCCAAGCTGAGGACCGAGTTGCGGGTCGAGATCAAGCGTCTGCACCAGCGGCTCAACAACACGATGATCTATGTCACTCATGACCAGATCGAGGCGCTGACGCTGGCCGACCGCATCGCCATCATGCGAGACGGGCTTGTTCAGCAATTTGCCCCGCCCGCCGAAATCTACAACCGGCCGGTCAACCGCTATGTCGCCGGCTTTATCGGCTCGCCCGCCATGAATTTCATTTCCGGCACGGTGGAGCGCGGCAGTTCGGCCATTTTCCGGACAGCCAGCTTCACCATTCCGCTTGGCAATTACGCGTTCTCAAGCGCAGACGGCGGCGATGCCGAATTCGGCATTCGCCCCGAACATGTCGTAGTCGGCGCACAGTCCGTGCTTCAGCCTTTCAGCCATGACGTGACTGTCGATGTTGTCGAACCCATGGGCTCCGACACCCAGGTCTGGGGCAAGCTGGCCGGACTGGATTTCCGTTTCCGGATGGACGGCCAGGCAGTGGTTCATGTCGGCGACACCATGAAAATCGGCTTCGATCCGGCCCGCGCCTCACTGTTCAGCGGCGGGACCGGGGACCGGCTCTGAATCATGACTGGTGCAGCGGATCCTGATCATGCGGCGCTGTCGCTGGACGGGCAATGGCGGCTTTGCCGTGCTGATGGCGGCATGCAGGCTGTCATTGAATTGCCCGGCGACGTGCATTCGGCCCTGCTCAAGGCCGGTTTGATCCCCGATCCGTTTGCCGGCATGAATGAACTGGCCGTCCGGCCGGTTGCCGATGCCGATTGGATAGTCGCGCGCGACTTTCATCGCGCGCCCGAAGCCGTTTGCGATAGCTGGCTGGACGTATCAGGGCTGGATACCTGCGCGGAGATCCGCATCAATGGCGTGCTGGTCCTCGCCGCCGCCAATGCCTACCGCAGGTATCGGCCTGAGGTCGGACACGCCTTGAAGGCCGGGGCCAACACAATCGAGATCGTGTTCCGGTCCAATCCAAAGGCTGCCGAAAAACTGGCGGCAGCCCAGCCGTTTCCCGTGCCCTATGCGGCGCAGAACTGCCCGGTGCCGCATGGCAACATGCTGCGCAAACCGGCCTGCCATTTCGGCTGGGACTGGAATCTGGCGATTGCGCCATTCGGCCTTTACGGACCGCTAACCCTGCACCGAACGCAAGCTGCGCGCATCGAACATGTGCAGACAGTGCAGACCTTCAATGCGGATGGGTCCGTCGATCTGGCGGTGACTGTGACGCTGCATGCGGCTGCGCCGGGCAGCGCAAATGTTGGGATGCAATTTGCTGGTGAGCAGGTCAGTCTGGCTGCCGCCCTCCAGCCGGGCGAGACAGTGCTCACCCATGTTTTCCACATTGCCGAGCCGCAGCTTTGGTGGCCTGCAGGCTCCGGTCCGCAGCCGCTTTATGATCTCGAAGTGCGCAGCTGCGGTGATGTGCAGACGCGCCGCATCGGCCTGCGCAGGATTGAACTGGTCACCACGCCCGATCAGGCCGGTGCGCGCCTTGCCTTCCGGGTCAATGGCCGCGAGATTTTCTGCCGCGGCGCCAATTGGATTCCGGCCGATGCATTGCCGTCCGCCGCCACGCCGGAACTGACGGCAAAACTTCTGCAGGCGGCCCTCGACGCCAACATGAACATGATCCGCGTCTGGGGCGGCGGCTTCTACGAGCAGGATCCTTTCTACGAATTCTGCGACCGGCACGGGCTTCTGGTCTGGCAGGACTTCATGTTCGCCTGCCATCTCTATCCATCCACGCCGGACTTCCTGGCCGAAGTGCGAGCCGAAGTGGATTTTCAGGTCCGCCGCCTTGGCCATCACGCGTCAATTGCGCTGTGGTGCGGCGACAATGAACTGATTGGCGCGCTCAACTGGTTTGAGGAATCGCGCACCAACCGCGACCGCTATCTGGTCAATTACGACCGCCTCAACCGGGCGATTGAAGAATCGCTGCGCGCTGCCGATCCTGAGGCGCTATGGTGGCCGTCGAGCCCGTCGCCGGGCCCGATGTCCTTTGGCGATGCCTGGCACAGCGATGGCTCCGGCGACATGCATTTCTGGAGTGTTTGGCACGAAGGCCGCGATTTTGAGCACTACCGCGATGTGCGTCCGCGCTTCTGCTCGGAATTCGGATTCCAGTCCTTCCCGTCCATGGCCGCTGTCCGCCGCTTTGCCGGTCCGCAGGATTTCAACATCGGCGCGCCGGTCATGGAGAGCCACCAGAAGAATGCCGGCGGCAATGCCCGCATTGCCGAAACCATGTTCCGCTATTTCCGCTTCCCCGAAGGGTTCGGCAATTTCGTCTATCTGAGCCAGATCCAGCAGGGCATCGCCATCCGCACGGCGGTTGAATATTGGCGTTCGCTGAAGCCCCATTGCATGGGAGCGCTGTATTGGCAGCTCAATGACACCTGGCCCTGTGCCTCGTGGTCGAGCCTGGACCATGGCGGGGCCTGGAAAGCGCTGCATTTCATGGCGCGGCGGTTTTATGCGGCTGCCGCCTGTTTCATCGTGCCGCAGCCCGATGGTTCGGCGGAAATACGCGCGGTCAATGATACCGGCGCGGAGCTCGCTTTCACCGTGCGGCTGCGCGCTGTCTCAACGCGGGGACAGATGCGCGATGTCGCCCGGTTTGATGGCGTTTGCAGCCTGGAAGAGGCCGTCGGATTGGGCAGGGTCAGCGCGCCGGCGCCGGACGAATTCCTGTTTCTCGATTTTGAGGCCTCCAATGGCGCAAAGGGCCGCAGCCATTGGTCTCCGGAAAGCTACAAGCGTCATGATCTGACCAATCCCGGTCTGTCGTTGCAGGCTACACGCGACGGCGCGGATTGGCTCGTGGACATCAGCGCAGCCGGGCTGGCGCTTTATGTGACGGCCGAGGCGGATTGCCCGGGGCGGTTCAGTGACAATGTCCTCGATCTCTTGCCGGGCGAAACAACCCGCATCCGTTTCACACCCGATGAACCGTCCGCAGCTGCGCCGCATTTCACCCAGCGCAATCTCTTTTCCTCATCCATGCTTTCAGGAGATCTCAGCCCATGACACAGAACTGGTCCTTTCAGCTTTACAGCGCCCGCAATTTCCAGCCGTGGACCGATGTCCTCAAAATGCTCGCTGAAGCGGGCTATGCCGAGGTCGAAGGGTTTGGCGCTGTCTATGGCGATCCCGCCGCTTTCCGCACCGAGCTTGACCGCAATGGCCTGACCATGCCGACCGGACATTTTTCCATCGATGCGCTTGAGACCGATCTCGGCAACGTCATCGCAACGGCTTCGACACTCGGCATGAAGCGCATTTACTGCCCCTATATCCTGCCGGCCAACCGACCATCGGATGCAGCCGGTTGGCAAGGCTTTGCCCGGCGCCTGCAGGCGGTCGGCGAGAAGGTGAAGGCCGCCGGTTTCGGATTTGGCTGGCATAACCATGATTTCGAGTTTGCGGCTTTGGCTGACGGCAGCCTGCCGATGCAGCACATTTTGGACAGCGCACCCGGCATTGACTGGGAAATGGACGTGGCCTGGGTGGTGCGCGGCGGCGGCGAGCCGCAGGACTGGATCAGCCGCCATGGCCCGCGCATCACCGCCGTTCACGTCAAGGACATCGCCCCGCAAGGTCAAAACACCAATGAGGATGGCTGGGCCGATGTCGGCCATGGCATCATCAACTGGCAGGTCATCATGAAAAGCCTGCGCCAAAACACGCCGGCCCGCAGCTTTATCATGGAACATGACAATCCCTCTGACATCGGCCGGTTCGCGCGCCGGTCCATTGCATCCCTCAACGCTTTCGGAGCCTGAAAATCATGGCAAAAAAACTCGGTATCGGCGTCATTGGCTGTGGCAATATTTCCGCTGCCTACATGCGCCTCGCCCCCCTGTTCAAGGGTATTGAAATGCGCGCCTGCGCCGATATTTCCATGCCCGCAGCTGAGGGCCGGGCCAGGGAATTCGGGCTGCGCGCCGAAACCGTTGACGGGCTTCTGGGCTCCAAGGATATCGACATCGTCGTCAACCTGACCATCCCGGCCACGCACTATGACGTGTCGCGTCAGGTGCTGGACGCGGGCAAGCATGTCTATTCCGAAAAGCCTTTCGTGCTGTCGGTCAAGGAAGGCCAGGATCTTGCAAAGCGCGCGGCGAAAAAGAACCTGCGCGTAGGTTCCGCGCCCGACACATTCCTTGGCGGCGCCCACCAGCTGGCCCGCCACATGATCGACAGCGGCAAGCTTGGGGAGATCACGTCCGGCACCTGCCATGTCATGGGGCCGGGCATGGAAATGTGGCACCCCAATCCGGACTTTTTCTTCAAGGCGGGCGGCGGCCCGGTTCTTGATTTGGGGCCTTACTACATTTCCAACCTGATCCAGCTGATTGGCCCGGTGGCCCGCGTCAGCGCGCTGGCCTCCATTCCTTCGAAACAGCGCACGATCACGTCCAAGCCGCGGCACGGCGAAAAGATCGACGTCGAAACCCCGACAACGATCCACGCCCTGCTGGAATTCGTCTCCGGCGCAGTCATCACGCTTTCGGCCTCCTGGGATGTGTGGTCACATGGCCATGCGCCGATCGAGCTTTACGGCCAGAACGGCTCGCTGTTCGTGCCGGACCCGAATTTCTTTGGCGGCGAAGTGCGCGCGACAAAACTTGGCAAGCCGCTTGCCAAACTGCCGGCCTGGGCGCATCCGTTCTCGGTTCCCAACCAGGAGTCGAGCCGCGGTCCGGTCGCCAATTACCGCACGGCAGGCCTCGCCGACATGGCGCTGGCCATCCAGTCCGGCCGTCCGCACCGTTGCTCGCAAGAAGCGGCGCTTCACGCCATTGACGTGATGACCGCCATCCTGAAATCTGGTGAATCAGGTAAATTCGTCGCCATGCAGACCACCTGCGAGCGCCCGCAAGCTCTCGGCATAGCGGAAGCAAAAGCGCTGCTTGCCCGTACCAAATGAAATGAGCCGGCCGGACCCGTGCCGGTTGGTTTCAAACAAGGAAAAGACCATGCCCTGGCACGCTGACTTCGCCCGCTATGACGCCATGACCTACAATCGCTGCGGCCGTTCCGGCCTTAAACTGCCTGCCATTTCGCTCGGCCTGTGGCACAATTTTGGCCATGACACGCCACATGAAACAAAGCAGGCGCTGTGCCGCACGGCCCTTGATCTCGGCATCACGCATTTTGATCTCGCCAACAATTACGGCCCGCCGCCCGGTTCTGCCGAGGAGGCGTTCGGCGACATCCTGCGCAATGATTTTGCCGGCCTGCGCGACGAGCTGATCATTTCTTCCAAGGCCGGCTATTTGATGTGGCCTGGGCCTTATGGCGAATGGGGCAGCCGCAAGTATGTCATCGCCAGCTGCGACCAGAGCCTCAAGCGCATGGGTCTCGACTATGTCGACATTTTCTATTCGCATCGTTTCGATCCCGAAACGCCGCTTGAGGAAACCATGGGAGCGCTCGACCACATCGTCCGTTCGGGCCGCGCCCAATATGTGGGCATCTCCTCCTACAATGCCAAACGCACCCGCGAGGCGGCCGCCATCCTCAAGGATCTTGGCACGCCCTGCCTGATCCACCAGCCGAGCTATTCGATGATCAACCGCTGGGTTGAAGAAGATGGGCTTCTCGATGCACTGGATGATCTCGGCATCGGCTCGATCGCCTTCTCTCCACTTGCCCAGGGCATGCTGACCGGCAAGTACCTCAAGGACATTCCCGTCGGCAGCCGGGCAACACAGGGCAAGTCGCTGAACCCGGATTTTCTCAGCGAAAAGAACGTGGCCAATATCCGGGCGCTGGCGGCGATTGCCGAAAAGCGCGGCCAGACGCTGGCGCAGATGGCCATTGCCTGGGTGCTGCGAAGGGGCCGCGTCACGTCCGCCCTGATCGGCGCAAGCAAGCCAGCGCAGATCATTGAATGCGCAGGCGCGATCAATGCGCCGGATTTCACCAATGCCGAACTGGCGCAGATCGATGTGCATGCCCGCGAGGCCGACATCAACCTCTGGGCCGCCTCGGCCGAGCGCAAATAGGCAAGGGCGATGATCAAGAATCCGATCTTGCCCGGCTTCAATCCTGACCCGTCAATCTGCCGGGTAGGTGAGGATTACTATATCGCCACCTCGACCTTTGAATGGTATCCGGGCGTGCAGATCCACCATTCGCGCG
>JBATMU010000181.1:0-2863 GCA_049289995.1 Rhizobiaceae bacterium
AGCCGGGGCTGGCCGCGCTGATCGCCGCATTCAAGGGCGATGCGGGCGCCGAACCGGGCAAGGCGCCTTCGGTCTTGGCCGGCGCTGCCTGACACGGGCAAATTCTGTCCCCGTTATCCACATACCCATACACAACATCTAGCGTTCATCACTCTGTCGCAAGCAAAGCCTTGACGGGCGGCTGCGAGTCGCATTTCATGGTCCGGTACGCGTAGAAAAGCGTGGCCGGCGGGTTTCAGTCCCGGTCCTTTTTCCGATTTGACGTCAAAACACGGCATTTGCGGCACAATCCGCAAGGCGGACATTCGCGCGCCGAAAAACAGGGGCTGAGGCAGGCAAGCTTGGCGGGGGCCAAATCGTAAACGGGCTGTTAACACTATATTTAGTATTTGCCCGGATCATCATCACCAGATAATGTGATCTGCCCGCCGAAAGCGGGAATCACGCATCAGTCGAGAGTGTGGGCCGCGCAGCCCGTCGGCGGACCGGAAAGACGTCCATTTTGGACAGAAAACCGGATTTGGCGGAAAGCGCGGGAGTGGGACGCCGCGTTTTGCAAAGAACCGGCACAGGGGAATCGCGTCTTCGCGGAAAAGCCGGGACACCGGACACCAAAGACGCTATATATGGACAAGGAAGACGGACATGCGCATCGAGCGTCACTTCACCAAGCCGGGCCAATCTGCCTATGCGGAGATCGAATTCCGCAAGGCGACCAGCGAAATCCGCAACCCGGACGGCTCCATCGTGTTCCGCTTGGCCGACATTGACGTGCCGACCCAGTTTTCGCAGGTCGCCTCCGACATCCTTGCGCAGAAATATTTCCGCAAGGCCGGCATTCCGGCCCGCCTGAAAAAGGTCGAGGAAAATTCCGTCCCGTCTTTCCTGTGGCGTTCGGTTCCCGATGAGGCCGCGCTGGCCGCCCTGCCCGAAAAGGAACGCTTTGGCTCGGAAACCGACGCCCGCCAGGTATTTGATCGGCTGGCCGGCACCTGGACCTATTGGGGCTGGAAGGGCGGCTATTTCACGTCCGAAGCGGACGCCCTCACCTTCCGCGACGAGCTGGCCTACATGCTGGCCACCCAGCGCGTTGCGCCCAATTCGCCGCAATGGTTCAACACCGGCCTGCATTGGGCCTATGGCATTGACGGTCCCGGCCAGGGCCATTTCTACGTCGATCCGGAAACCGGCAAGCTGGTGAAGTCGAAATCGGCTTACGAGCATCCGCAGCCGCATGCCTGCTTCATCCAGTCGGTCGCCGATGACCTGGTCAATGAAGGCGGCATCATGGACCTTTGGGTGCGCGAGGCGCGCCTGTTCAAATACGGCTCGGGCACCGGCTCGAATTTCTCCCATCTGCGCGGTGAAGGCGAAAAGCTGTCGGGCGGCGGCCGTTCGTCCGGCCTGATGAGCTTTCTGAAAATCGGCGACCGCGCCGCCGGCGCCATCAAGTCGGGCGGCACCACCCGCCGTGCGGCCAAGATGGTGGTGGTCGACATCGATCACCCCGATATCGAGACCTATATCGACTGGAAGGTGAACGAAGAGCAGAAGGTGGCCGCTCTCGTCACCGGCTCCAAGATCGTCAAGCAGCACATGGCGGCCATCATGAAGGCCTGCGTCAATTGCGAAGGCCATGACGACGATTGCTTCGATCCGGCCATGAATTCGGCGCTCAAGCGCGAGATCAAGGCGGCCAAGAAGAACCAGGTGCCGGAAAACTACATCCAGCGCGTCATCCAGTTCGCCCGCCAGGGCTATACCCAGATCGATTTCAAGACCTATGACACCGATTGGGATTCGGAAGCCTATCTGACGGTCTCCGGCCAGAACTCCAACAATTCGGTGTCGCTCAAGGACGATTTCCTGCGCGCCGTCGAGACCAATGGCGACTGGAACCTGACCGCCCGCAAGGACGGCAAGGTGATGAAGACGCTGAAGGCGCGCGACCTGTGGGAAAAGATCTCCTACGCCGCCTGGGCCTCGGCTGATCCGGGCCTGCATTACAACACCACCATGAACGACTGGCACACCTGCCCGGCGGCCGGCCCCATCCGCGCTTCCAATCCGTGCTCGGAATACATGTTCCTCGACGACACCGCCTGCAATCTGGCCTCGCTCAATCTGTTGCAGTTCTTTGACCGCAAGTCCGGCCTGATCGACATCGCCGCCTATGAACACGCCGTGCGGCTGTGGACGGTGGTGCTGGAAATTTCGGTGGCGATGGCGCAGTTTCCGTCCAAGGAAATCGCCAGGCTCTCCTACGAATACCGCACGCTGGGCCTGGGCTTCGCCAATATCGGCGGCCTCTTGATGACCTCCGGCTATTCCTATGATTCGCCCGAAGGCCGCGCCATCTGCGGTTCGCTGTCGGCCATCATGACCGGCGTGTCCTATGCGACATCGGCCGAAATGGCCGGCGAGCTTGGCGCTTTCCCCGATTACGCCCGCAATGGCCAGTCCATGCTGCGCGTCATGCGCAACCATGCCCGCGCCGCGCGCGGCGAAGCCACGGGCTATGAGGGCCTCGCGGTCAGCCCGGTGCCGCTCAACCATGGCGAATGCCCCGATCCACGCCTCGTCACCCATGCCATGGCGGCCTGGGACAAGGCGATCACGCTCGGCGAACAGCACGGCTATCGCAATGCGCAGGCCACCGTCGTTGCCCCGACCGGCACGATCGGCCTTGTGATGGATTGCGACACCACCGGCATCGAGCCGGATTTCGCTCTGGTGAAATTCAAGAAGCTGGCCGGCGGCGGCTATTTCAAGATCATCAACAATGCCGTGCCGGATGCCTTGCGCAAGCTGGGTTATGGCGAAGCGCAGATTGCCGAGATCGAGGCCTATGCAGTCGGTCATG
>JBATMU010000182.1:0-1662 GCA_049289995.1 Rhizobiaceae bacterium
CCTTAGCGCCGGGCGCGGCGAGCAAAGGGGGCAAGGGCGCGGCATCTGCCGCGGCGCAGCTTCCCTTGCGGCCTGCCGCTTGGCTGCGCCACGCCGGACGGGAAAGCCGGTTCAATGAACCGGTTGACCACCCGTGTAGGGGTCGTAAAGGTAGAGGGCGTTGACCTCGTCGTCATCAAGGTCGTTGGCAGGTAGAACGCCGTATTCGTCGTCATCGACCTTGAAGAGGATGACCGGCGTCATCAGGGTGCGGGCGAGATTCCAGGCATGGTTCTGAGCGAGGCTGAGTTCTTGCGACATGGTGTGGCTCCCGTGGTCGCGGGGACCATTCCCCGCTCGACAGGCGCCCGTCGGGTCTGGCCTGGACCGCGATCACCGCATTGGCGAAGCCATGAGCGGCGGCACGCTTTGCGTAGTCCGACCCCGCAGCGGGTTGATTGGATAGGTCCGGGCTGGAACAAGGGAACTAAGCCGATAAGAGCGGGGAGTGGTCTTTGCGCCGCTGCCGCATCCCCAGCACGACGCCTCGCGGATTCAAGCCTGGGGCTCGTTACGGTTCACCAGGCCGGTATCATCAAGGTCTTTGCGACGCCCGCAGGGTGAAGACCCGCATCGGGCTTGAGCTCCGCCGACAGCCCGTTTCAGCAGGAAGACGCCCGCCATCAATCTGGTTGAGCCTACCGCGCCGCCTTGACTTCGCTTCGCTCGAACCGACATGGCATCGCGCGATCTCCGATCCGGACCCCTCCTTCGCCTATAACGCGAAGAGACCGCGACAAATCCCTCGTTTTTCGGTATGGTCGCCCTTGAGGCAGCGACGCACTGCCTCAAGGGCGTCGAAACCCTTACCAGCGGTATGGAATCAACCGGGATGATTCCAAACTCCTTGACCTTATGGCCGATCTCTAGCCGTGCGGGTGTCAATCTCTCTATTTCTTTTTGCTATGTTACGGTTTTTGCGCGTATTTTTGTCTGTGGGACATTTGCGGAAGGCAACAAACCATGCTTGCCAGATTGCTCCGACATGACAGAGTTCAACTCTGTCGTCCTGCCCGCAAGATCATCAGTCTCTCCGTAGTCACGCTGCCTTCTTCCGGTGGCTGCGGCTATGTTCAATAAGAACAAACAGGCGGGACCAATAGGAGCCTCGGCTTCAACGCCAGCCGAGAAGATCCCGATTGACCAACCACCCGATCAAACGTCGCTCACCCATCTTCCGTCTTGCTGCAAGACCCCCGACTTCAGACTCACCGGAGTTTTCGTCAAACGGCCGCTGATGCAACCCGTCCGGTTTTCGAGGCAACGACGATCAGCTCCGGCTTGAGCTTGACGCGTTCCTGTGGGCTCAGCTTCTTCGGCCGGAATCGGGCGTTGTTGAGCAATATCTTGTCCATGATCATCGCCAGCTTCCGTGCAACAGCGATGCGGGCCTTCTAGAAGCCGATGCGTTTTGCCAGCCGCACACCCCCATGCTTTCAGGCTGTTCCATTCCTGGCTGCCGGAAAGCAGGACTGTTGCTGCGATCACGAGAACACGGCGTGTTGCCGGATCGCCACGCCGGGATATTCCGCCCATGAAGTTCGTCTCTCCAGACTGGAACTGCCGAGGCGTCAGCCCGAAGTATGCGGCCACGTCAGAGGATTTCTGGAACCGCTGCGGATT
>JBATMU010000183.1:0-6005 GCA_049289995.1 Rhizobiaceae bacterium
ACCGCAGCGATCGAGGCGAGCAGGATGCCCGATTCAATCAGCGGATGGATGGCATGCGGCAGCCACATCTTGAAGTCCGGCGCGATCAGCGGGATCATGCCGAAGCCAAGCGAGACAGCCACCACGAACAGGTTGTTGCGGCTGGTCTTGAAATCGACGCCCGCCAGGATGCGGATGCCGGTCGCCGCCACCATGCCGAACATGACAAGCCCTGCCCCGCCCAGCACGAAGGCCGGCAGCGCCTCGACCAAAGCGCCCATCTTGGGAATGAGCCCGAGCGCCATCAGGATGAGGCCGCCCGCCACGCAGACGAAACGGCTCTTGATGCCGGTCACGCCGACCAGGCCGACGTTCTGGCTGAAGCTGGTATAGGGGAAGGTGTTGAAAATGCCGCCGATCAGCGTGCCGAGGCCATCGGTGCGCAGGCCGGCCGCCAGCATCGGCTGGGTCACCTTGCGGCCGGTCATGTCGCCAAGCGCCAGGAACATGCCGGTGGATTCGATCATGACGACGATCATCACCAGCGTCATGGTCAGGATGAGGATCGGGTCAAAGATCGGCATGCCGAAATTGAAAGGGGTGATGAAGGCGAACCAGCCTGCGGTCGCCACCTTGGCAAAGCTCATCTTGCCGAGAACTGCGGCGACAACGCCGCCGATCAGGATACCGATCAGCACGGCGATATTGGCTACAAAGCCCTTGCCGAACTTGGCGATCGCGAGGATCGACACCAGAACCAGCGCGGCAATGCCGATATTGGCCAGCGGCGCATAGGCCGGATTGGCGGCAGAAGCGGCCAGCGCGATCTTTTCGGGCATGGCCGGCAGCGTGGAGCCTGCGGCCTTCGACAATTCGGTGATGGCTTTCAGCCAATCGGCGTGTTCAGGCGTCACCAGCTTGGGCGCGGTCGGACCGAACGGATTGCCGAAAATCCAGTTGATGCCGATGCGCATCAATGTCACGCCGATGACCAGGATGATGGTGCCGGTCACCACCGGCGGGAAGAAACGCAGCATGCGCGAGACCAGCGGCGCAATCAGCATGGCGATGATGCCTGCGCCGATAATGGCGCCGAAAATCATTTGCGCGCCGGCCGCACCAGGATTGGCATTGGCCATGGCGACCATCGGGCCGACCGCGGCAAAGGTGACGCCCATCATGACCGGCAGCTTGATGCCGAACCATTGCGTGGCGCCGAGCGACTGGATGATGGAGACGATGCCGCAGACGAAAAGGTCGGCGGATATCAGGAAGGCCACCTGTTCGGGCTCAAGTTTGAGCGCGCGGCCGATGATGAGCGGCACGGCGATTGCGCCGGCATACATGACAAGGACGTGCTGCAGACCCAGAAGCCCCAGGCGCGGCGCCGGAAGCATCTCGTCTACGGGATGCGTTGTGGATGAAGCCATGGCAATTGTTCCCCTCTTGCCCCATGATCCCGCCGCAGGTTTTCCCCCGCGCGGATTGGGGGATGATCCGACGTCATTGCCGGTCCGGCTAACCATTTCTCATTGAAAGTCTCGTTTCGGAATCATGAAAATCGCCACCTGGAACATCAATGGAATCAAGGCGCGGATGGATGCGCTGCTGGCCTGGCTCACGGAAGCGCAGCCCGATATCGCCTGCCTCCAGGAAATCAAATCGATTGATGAGGCTTTTCCCCGGCTCGAAATCGAATCACTCGGCTATCATGTCGAGACCCACGGCCAGAAGGGCTTCAACGGCGTGGCGCTGTTGTCGAAAGTCTCACCGCTGGAAATCAGCCGCGGCCTGCCGGGCGACGAAACCGACGAACAGGCGCGTTTCATCGAGGGCGTCTGGCCGCTCGGCGGCGGCGTGGTGCGGGTCGCCTCGCTCTATCTGCCGAATGGCAATCCGCTTGGCACGGAGAAATTTTCCTACAAGCTCGCTTGGATGAAGCGGCTGGAGGCCTGGGCGGCCGGACGGCTGGCTTTCGAGGAGCCGCTGGTGCTGGCGGGCGACTACAATGTCATCCCCTCGCCCGAGGACGCCAAAAATCCGAAGGACTGGCTGGGCGACGCGCTTTACCAGCCGGAAAGCCGCGATTCATTTTCGCGCCTGAAATCGCTGGGCTTCACCGAAGCGGTTCGGGCGGCGACCGACGCCGCATCCACCTACACATTCTGGGATTATCAGGCCGGCGCCTGGCAGAAGAACAACGGCATCCGCATTGATCATCTGCTCTTGTCTCCGGAAGCCGCCGACCGGTTCGAGGGCGTGGGTATCGACAAGCATGTCAGGGCTTGGGAAAAGCCGTCCGACCATGTGCCGGTCTGGGTATCGCTCAGGGAGTGAACCGTTCAGCGGCAATTAGGAAAAAGGCCGGGCGCGGTGACCGATTTCGGCATGCTGCCTGCGGGACGGCATTGATTCGCCCGCTCTGCAATGTTTGACGAACAATGAAGGTTTGCGGTGAAACTAGGTCGCGTACATCTTTTTCGGGTTGTTCATTGACGCCCGGCTTGGCAGAATGGCCCCGGCTCAAAAACGCATGAGCGTTCTTGAGTTTGGTCTGCTTCAGATCACGGCAGCCCCCCGTGCAGCTGCGCATCGGCGCCCGCACATTGTCATTCCAAATCTAACCAAGGAGAAACGGACGGTTATCGGCAACCCGCAATCAAAAGAGGATTCAAGATGCCAAAAGTTGGACAGATAGGATTCGGCAAAACCGGAAAAGCGGTGGCGTCCGTTCTTTTGCAATCCAAAAAGACCAACCTTCAGTGGGTAGTTCGCAATTCGCGATCACTGGAGCATCGTTCAGTGCCCGAGTTTTTGGGAATTCAATCAGATGAGCCTGGACTCATCTATTCACGTGAAGAATTTACCGCCGGCGAACTACTGGATAAATTTCCGGTAGATATCATTGTCGATTTTTCATCGAATGATGGAATTGATTTCTATGCCGAAGAAGCGAAAAAACGCCACATCACTGTAATCAGCGCCGTGTCGGAATACACTCCCGACAAGGTGCAGCTAATTTCCGAAGTCTCATCGCACGCATGTGTAATACGATCGCCGAATATAACGCTTGGCATAAATTTTCTTATTATTGCGGCGAAAATTCTGAAGAATATAGCGCCACATACCGACATTGAAATCATCGAAGAGCACTTCAAGGCCAAGAGCGAATGCTCCGGAACCGCGCGTGTCATCGCCAAGGAACTGGACATTGAAGAGAGCGGGATAAAGTCCGTCCGGGCCGGTGGAATTATCGGCGTACATGAAATCTTGTTTGGCTTTCCCTATCAAACGGTGCGGTTGAAACATGAATCGATTTCGCGGGAGGCGTTCGGCAACGGGATCTTATTTGCGATTGAAAATCTGCCCTCAGAAAAAATCGGACTCTTTACAATGGAAGACTTGATGCTTCCGCACTTCAATTTGAACTGGACTGAACAGGATTATTTGGCACAAAATAAAAAGCCATGGTGGAAAATTTGGTGAAAAGCTTCACCATTTTTCATTCTTGTCCATTCGTTCTTAAGGCGGATTCCTTGAATACATTGCACCATTCGATTCCAATTTTTTATCAGTGCCAGTCTGAATAACTTTTCGATTGCTGATCGAGTCATTTCTCTTCGCATTGCGATGGATTCGTCATTGGCAAAAATGCATGTTCAACGCATGAGCTTGCCCTTGTGCCCGCTTGGCAAATGCGGAAACCGTTCATGCTAGGGCGGCAGCCATGCGGCTTGCGGACCGGCCCTTCCTGCCAGCAGGCTACGGTGCTATTGTCGTCCCATGCGCCGCGCGTGGTTTTGCCTTGCAGCCTTCGCATTGACCGCCCTGCCTGTGCAGGCCGGCCCGGATTGCCAGTGCCTGGCCAACGGCAAATCCTATTCACAGGGCGAAGTCGCCTGCCTGAAACTGCCGGGCGGTCGGCAATTGGCGCGCTGCGAAATGGTGCTCAACAACACGTCGTGGAAATCGACTGGCCAAGGCTGCCCGCAGGCCAGCCAGACGCCGCGCCATGCCGGTAAGGCCAAAGCGGGCTGATGCTTACTGGCCGGTGGCCAGAATGTCCTGGGAAAGGCCGATGGCCGTGCGGCGGTCGCTTTCGGCAGACAGCGCAAAGGCTTCTTCCTGCATGCCGCGTATCCAGGAGCGGTCGCCGGGTGCAGCGCGTTCAAGCGCTGCCGTCATCATGGCAAGGCCTCGCACAATCTTGCCGCGCTGGTACAAAAGATTGCCCAGAATGGCCTGCGCGCCGGCGTGCTGCTTTTCGGCGGCGAGCTGCAGCCATTGGCCGGCTTGCTTGACCGAGCGCTTGACGCCCTCGCCCGACAGATACATCCGGCCGACTTCAAACTGCGCCTGTGCATTGCCGAACGATGAGGCGGCCCGCATGTAATAGTCCTGCGCAGCGATCGGATCGGCCTTTACCTCGGTGCCGGGAATGCCGCGCTTGGTATAGCCGCCAAGCGCGACCAGCGCATCAGAGACATAGGATTCCTCGGGGCTGCCGGGTGTGACATTGCTGTCCGCGATGGCCGAGAAGAATTTATAGGCTTCATAATCGTCGCGGCGCACGCCGTCGCCTTCGGCATACATGCGGCCAAGCTTCCACTTGGCGCCGATCTGGCCATTTTCAGCAGCATATTTATAGGCTTCGACCGCCTCGTCCTTCTTGCCGCTCTTGTAGGCCGAGAAGCCAAGCTGAAACACTTCCCACGGGCTGTTCTTGCGCTCCTCCGCCTGCGCCGAACCGCAAATGGCGGCCAAGAGGGCGGCGGCGCAGGCAGCGCCGGTCAAACGGGCAGAAAGGCGCCGGTTCAGATATTCACACACGCTCACGAACCGCTCCTGACGCCATTTGCGCGCGGCAAGCCAAAGAACGCCGGGACCGAGGCCAGCAAGGCGGTCCGAACGGTGTTTCTCAAATCTGCCAGTTTGCGGTTCACGGCAATCACATTGTCCTTGCAGCCGGGGCTGCCGAAAGTTTTCGGGCACATTCAAATGGAATTGCGCCTTGTCAGCTTCCGGGGTGCTCCGGGTTTATGGCGGGAAATAGGCAGAATTCCTCGCCGCAACACTGGCACAAGTGTTCTTGAAAGAGTGTTGCCGAATCGTCACAAAATGGCTGCTGCGCGGGCCGGAATCACCAGAATTCCGGCCAAGGACGCGAAAATGCGCCTGCCCTCAGGCCGAAAGACGGGCAAGGGCCGCGGCCAGCCGCGAGGCTTCGGCCTGCAATTGCGCCTTTTTCTCCCGGTCGGCTTCCACCACTTCCGGATCGGCCTTGGCCACAAAGGCGGGATTGGACAGTTTCTTGTCGATCCGGCTGATTTCGTCCTCAGCCTTGGCGACGGCCTTGGCGAGGCGGGCGCTTTCGGCGGCCAGATCGATAAGCCCGCCCAAAGGAATGGCCAATGTCGCCTCGCCCAGCACCATCTGCGCGGCATTGGCAGGCGGCACATCGGCAAAACTGATGGCGTCAATGCGGGCCAGCCGCTTGGCGGCAGCGTCATGGCGGGCGAAGCGCTGGCGGGTGGCGTCACTTGCGCCGGTCACCACAAGCGGGGCAATGGCGCCGGCCGGCACATTCATTTCCGCCCGCACCGAGCGGATGCCGCTGACCAGATCGACCAGCCAATTGATGCCGGCCGCCGCCGCGGAATCCTCGAAGTCCGGCTCCGGCCATGCGGCAAGGCACAACAGGCTGTCGCGTGACGGTGCGGTCACCGCCCACAATTCCTCGGTCATGAACGGCATGAACGGATGCAGGAGCTTGTAGATCTCATCAAGCACATGGGCCATGCAGGCCTGCGCTTCGGCCTTGGCAGCCTCATCCTCGCCCATGAAGACGGGTTTGAGCAGTTCAACATACCAGTCGCAGACCTGATTCCAGACAAATGTGTAGGCGCTGGCGGCGGCGTCATTGAAGCGGTAGCCGGCAAGGCCAGCGTTCACGGAACGCACTGTCCGCGTCAGTTCGGTCAGGATCCAGCGGTTGAGCGGCGATGTGGCAGATGCCGGATCAAACG
>JBATMU010000184.1:0-5786 GCA_049289995.1 Rhizobiaceae bacterium
GCGGCTCTTGTTCATGTCATGCAGTCCGCGATGGGCGAACGGCAGTGCGGTCAGCCAATCCATCATGCAGTCTCGAACATGGCTTCGATTTCCACCGGCGCATTGAGCGGCAGCGACGCCACGCCGACCGCCGAACGCGCATGCGGGCTGCCCATCACTTGCGTCAACAGGTCGGAAGCGCCATTGCCGACCAGATGCTGTTCGGTGAAACCGGGCGCTGACGCCACGAAAATCGTCAACTTGACCAGTTTGACGACCTTTTGCAGTCCTTTGGCAGCCTTCGCCACCGACAAAATGTTGATCGCGCATTGCCGCGCCGCCAATTGGCCCTGCTGAACGGTCAAATCTGCACCCAGAAGTCCGGTATGCAAGAGTTTGCCGCTGGCGAACGGCAATTGCCCGGCGGTGAACAGCAACTTGCCGCTCAGCGAAAACGGCACGTAATTGGCCGCTGGCGCGGCCATTTCCGGCAGGTCCACGCCAAGGGCTGAGAGTCGGGCTTCAATGGTCGGCATGGCATCCTTCAGGAGTTTTTCATATAACGGCGCGAAACCCGGCCAATATTGGTTTTTTGCCTCGCTTGCGCCACACCTTTTTTGATAATGTGGTGTTGATCCGTCACGCTTGGGCGGCAATCGGGAGCTTTCGATGAAAACTGCGCTTTTGCCCGGCCTTCTGGTCCTTGCCGCCGCGTCCGCTGCGCCTGCCCATGCCGGCGCCGTCTTGGCTGGCCATCGCGCCGTTTATGACCTTGCATTGGGCGAAGCCTCCGACCGCTCCGGCATCACCGCGCTCACCGGCCGCATGGTCTATGAATTCAACGGCTCGCCCTGCGAAGGCTACACTGTCACTTTCCGTTTCGTCACCAAGATCGAAACCGACGAGACCACGCGGCTGACCGACCAGCAATCGGCGACATTCGAGGAAGGCGACGGCAAGGGCTTTCGCTTTGTCACCAAATCCTATGTCAACAGCGCGCTCGACAAGGAACTCGACGGCAAAGCCGAGCTGACCGCCAAGGAAACCAATGTCCGCATCACCAAACCTGCTGGTGACGAAATCGAGTTGCCGGTCACCCAGTTTCCGACCCAGCATCTGCTCGAACTGCTGCAGCGGGCGGAATCGGGCGAAACGTTTTACGAGACCACGCTGTTTGACGGTTCCGACAATGCCGATCAGGTCATGACGACCACAGTCATCATCGGCAAGAAATCAGAGCCGAAAGCCGATGACCCCGAACTTGGCCCGCTGGGCGCGGCGAGCAAGCAGGCCTATTGGCCGGTGACCATCGCCTATTTCGAGCCGGAAAGCGAAAAGGGCCAGGAAGTGCCGATCTACCGCATCGCCTTCAAGCTGCATGAAAACGGCGTCACCCGCGACCTGACCATGGATTACGGCGATTTTTCCATGAAGGGCAAGCTCGTCAATTTCGACGCCTTCAAGCCGGCAGGCGACTGCAAGGCGAAATAGGGCGGTATTCGCGGGTGCATGCAGTGCGGTTTTGGCAGCCCGCTTGCAATTGGCGGTCATTTCCTCTAGGCACCGGCCCATTCCACACACGGACTGTGGGTTCGAACCGGGAGAAATCCGGCTCAACCCTCCGGTGGCAGAGCATCTGCCGAGGTCCGTGGAGGCAAACCGGAAAGGAAATGAACAATGGCATTGCCAGATTTTAGCATGCGCCAGCTTCTTGAAGCCGGCATCCACTTTGGCCACCAGACCCATCGCTGGAACCCCAAAATGGCGCCTTATATTTTCGGCGCCCGCAACAACATCCACGTCATCGATCTGTCGCAGACCGTTCCGCTCCTGCATCAGGCGCTGAAGAAGGTGTCCGACACGGTGGCCGGCGGCGGCCGCGTGCTGTTTGTCGGCACCAAGCGCGCTGCCTCGGAAATCGTCGCTGACGCTGCGCAGAAATCGGCCCAGTATTATGTCAATTCGCGTTGGCTCGGCGGCATGCTGACCAATTGGAAGACCATTTCCAATTCGATCCAGCGCCTGCGCCGGGTTGACGAAATCCTCGCTTCGGAAGCCTCGGGCTTCACCAAGAAGGAGCGTCTCAACCTCGACCGCGAGCGCGAGAAGCTTGACCGTGCGCTTGGCGGCATCAAGGACATGGGCACCCCCCCGGACCTGATCTTCGTCATCGACACCAACAAGGAAAAGATTGCCATTGATGAGGCCAAGCGCCTTGGCATCCCGGTGGTCGCGGTGCTCGATTCCAATTGCGATCCAGACCGTATCGATTTCCCGATTCCGGGCAATGACGACGCCGGCCGCGCCATCCAGCTCTATTGCGACCTGATGGTGCGCGCCATTCTCGACGGCATTGCGCGTCAGCAGGGCTCCATGGGCGTTGATCTCGGCGCTGCCGAAGAAGCACCGGCCGAGCCCGCGCTGGAAGCCTGAGCGCCACTCCATCGGGCGCAATGAAATGCGCCCGTCACAATCCCGGCGCATGGCGGAAATTCCGCCTGCGCCATTTTTTCTTTTGAAACACGAGGCCCGAAATGAACATTACCGCTTCAATGGTCAAGGAACTCCGCGAAATGACCGGCGCGGGCATGATGGATTGCAAGACCGCGCTCACCGAATCCAATGGTGACATGGAAGCTGCCTCCGACTGGCTGCGCAAGAAGGGCATTGCCAAGGCCGACAAGAAGGCTGGCCGCACGGCCGCTGAAGGTCTGGTCGCGGTTGCTTCCGCCAGCCACAAGGCCGTAGTTGTCGAAGTCAATTCCGAAACCGACTTCGTGGCCCGCAATGACGCGTTCCAGGACATCGCCCGCAACGTCGCCCAGGTCGCCCTGACCACCGACGGCTCCAACGATGCGGTTGCCGCCGCCGCTTACCCGGGCTCGGGCAAGTCGGTTGCCGATACCATCAAGGATGCGGTTGGCACGATCGGCGAAAACATGTCGTTCCGCCGCTCGGCCATGCTGTCGGTCAAGGATGGCGTCGTCGCCACCTATGTCCACAACGGCGTGGCTGACGGCCTCGGCAAGATCGGCGTTCTTGTGGCCATCGAGACCATTGGCGGCCATGACGAAGCGCGCGCCTTTGGCCGCCAGGTTGCCATGCATATCGCCGCCACCAACCCGATGGCGCTGAACACTGATGCGGTGCCGCCGGCCGCCATCGCCAAGGAACGCGAGATTTTCTCCGAACAGGCTCGCGCCTCCGGCAAGCCTGAAGCGATCATCGAAAAGATGGTCGAAGGCCGCCTGCGCAAGTTCTATGAGGAAGTCGTCCTGCTCAAGCAGGCCTTCGTCATGAACCCGGACCTGACGGTTGAAGCCGCGCTCAAGGCTGCCGAAAAGGACATCGGCGCTGCCGCGACCATCACCGGCTATGTGCGCTTTGCGCTCGGTGACGGCGTGGCCCGCGAGGAAACCGATTTCGCTGCCGAAGTCGCGGCAGTTGCCGGCAAGAAATAAGCTGGCAAGGCGGGTTTGACGCCTGCCAAAGGTACAAGAAATGAAAGGCGCGGCGTGACAACGCTGCGCCCTCAAATAGCAGACGAAATTAAGGGCGCGGCGTGACAAAGCTGCGCCCCCAAATGGCAGAAGAAATGAAGGGCGCGGCGTGACAAAGCTGCGCCCCCAAATGGCAGAAGAAATGAAGGGCGCGGCGTGACAACGCTGCGCCCTTCGTGTATCGGCTTGGCCGGTTCAATCAGCGGGAAGCAGCATGGCGCAGGGCGCAAAATACAAGCGCGTTCTACTCAAGGCCTCTGGCGAAGCCCTGATGGGCGAACAGCATTTCGGCATTGATGTTTCCGTCGTTGACCGCATTGCAGCCGACATTGCCGAAGCGCGTGCGCTGGGCGTGGAAGTCGGCGTGGTGATCGGCGGCGGCAACATTTTCCGCGGCGTCGCCGTGGCGTCGAAAGGCGGAGACCGCGTCACCGGCGACCATATGGGCATGCTGGCCACAGTCATCAATTCGCTGGCGCTGCGCACCTCGCTGGTCAAGATGGGCGTCGATGCCGTGGTGTTGTCGGCCATTGCCATGCCCGAACTCTGCGAAAGCTTTTCCCAGCGGCAGGCAACCGCCTACATGAATGCCGGCAAGGTGGTGATTTTCGCTGGCGGCACCGGCAATCCGTTCTTCACCACTGATTCGGCTGCCGCGCTGCGCGCTGCCGAAATTGGCGCCGATGCCCTGTTCAAGGGCACCCAGGTTGACGGCATTTATTCCGCCGATCCGAAAAAGGATCCGTCCGCCACCCGCTTTGACACCATTTCACATGGCGAAGTGCTCAAGCGCGGCCTTGCGGTCATGGATACGGCGGCTGTCGCCCTTGCACGCGAGAACAACATTCCGATAATCGTCTACTCCATTCACGAAGCCGGAGGATTTGGACAAATCCTCAAGGGCGGCGGCGTCTGCACAATTGTTTCGGACGCTTGACGCCACCCATACCGGAGCCTGCCATGAGCAATTCCCTCGACTACAACGACCTCCACCGCCGCATGGAAGGCGCCATCGCCGCGTTCCGCCACGATCTCGGCTCGCTGCGCACCGGCCGCGCCTCGTCGAGCCTGCTCGACGCCATCGTGGTTCAAGCCTATGGCTCGCCGATGCCCATCAACCAGGTGGCGACCGTTTCGGTACCGGAGCCGCGGATGATCGCCGTTTCGGTCTGGGACAAGTCGTTGGTCAACGCCGTTGACCGCGCCATCCGCGAAGCCAATCTGGGCTTCAATCCGATCATGGACGGCACCAATCTGCGCATTCCGCTGCCCGAACTCAACGAGCAGCGCCGCAAGGAACTGGTCAAGCACGCCCATCAATATGCAGAAGCCGGCCGCATAGCCGCCCGCCATGTGCGCCGCGACGGCATGGACGCGTTGAAAAAAGCCGAGAAGGATGGCGATATCGCCCAGGACGAATCGCGCGTGCGTTCTGAAAAGGTCCAGAAACTGACCGACGACACCATTGCACTGATCGACAAGGCGCTTTCCGAAAAGGAAGCGGAAATCATGCAGGTCTGATCCGGATTGTCCGGTCAAGGAGCCGAAGTGACGCCTGCCCATATCGCCATCATCATGGACGGCAATGGCCGCTGGGCCAAAGCGCGCGGATTGCCGCGCGCTGCAGGCCACAGGGCAGGGGTCGAGGCGCTGCGCCAGACAGTGCGGACCGCCGGGGATTTGGGTGTCCAATGGCTGACGGTCTATGCGTTTTCATCGGAAAACTGGTCCCGCCCGGCCTCCGAGGTTTCGGACCTTCTCGGGCTTTTGAAGTTGTTCATCAGGCGGGACCTGGCCGAGTTGCATCAGGCCGGCGTGCGTGTCCGGGTCATTGGTTCGCGGGCGGACCTGAAGGCCGATATCGCCGGGCTGATCGCCGAGGCCGAAAACCTGACGCGCGCCAACACCGGCCTGACGCTGGTGATCGCCTTCAATTACGGTGCGCGCGACGAGATCCTTCGCGCCGCGCGCCAATGGGCGGAAGATGCTGTTTCCGGCAAGGTCAAACCGGGTGAGCTTGACGCATCCGCCTTCGCGCAGCGCCTCGACACGAACGGCATTCCCGATCCCGATCTGGTGATCCGCACATCCGGCGAGCAGCGCCTGTCGAATTTCCTGCTTTGGCAGGCGGCTTATTCCGAACTGGTGTTTGCGCCCTGCTATTGGCCGGACTTCAACGCCGCCGAATTGGCGCGCGCGCTGGCCGAATATGACAGCCGCGACCGCCGTTATGGCGGCATTGGCAAGGCGGAAGCAGCCTCATGACCAAACGGCGCGCCTGTTGAGCAACCTTACGCAACGCATCGT
>JBATMU010000185.1:0-9176 GCA_049289995.1 Rhizobiaceae bacterium
GCGGCGTGGAAGTCGCTGTACGAACCGTTCATCCGGAAAGCCGCCGGGCTTGGCGTCTCGCCGGACCAGCCGGATCCGGATCACTACGCTTCACGCTTTGCCCATTGCGACGTGCTGGTCATCGGTATGGGAGCGGCGGGGCTTGCTGCGGCTTTGGCGGCGGCCGAGACCGGCGTCAAAGTCATCGTCTGCGACGAACAGGCGGAAGCCGGCGGCGCGCTGTGGCAGGAAAGCGGCGCGTCGGTCAACAGCCTGAAAGCCAAATGCTGGGCGCTGGAGACCGCGAAAACCCTGCGCGGCATGGATAATGTGATCGTGCTCAACCGCACCACGGCGTTCGGCTATTACGCGCAGAACCTCGTTGCCCTCAGCGAACGGCTCACCGATCATCTGGCCAATCCGGGCAAGGACCAGCCCCGCGAACGGCTGTGGCAGGTGCGGGCCAAGCGCGTGGTCATCGCGCAAGGGGCCATCGAGCGGCACCTGGTGTTTGACGGCAATGACCGGCCCGGCGTGATGCTGGCCTCGGCCGGCCGGCATTATCTCAACCGGCACGGCGTGGCTGTTGGCCGCAATGTCGGCGTCTATGCGGCCTGCGATTCCGCATGGCATGCGGCGTTTGACCTCAAGCAGGCCGGCGTGCAGATAGCTGCCATTGTCGATCTCCGGCCGCAGCCGCCGGAAGCACTTGTCAACGAAGCACGCAGCCTCGGCATTGAGGTGCTGGCAGGCCATGCGGTGATGTCCACGTCGGGCAGGCTGCGCGTTTCAAGCATCAAGGTCGGCCCGGTGAATGGCGACGCAACACGGCAGATTGCGGTTGATGCACTGTTGATGTCAGCGGGCTGGACGCCGTCGCTGCATCTTTATTCGCAGTCGCGCGGCAAGGTGGTGTTTGACGCGGCAAGCGGCAATTACCTGCCTGGCGCCAATCTGCAGGATTGCGCCTCAGCAGGCGCCTGCAATGGCGCAATCACGCTAGAAGGCGCCATTGAACAGGGTCTGGCGGCGGGTGCGGATGCCGGGCGTCTTGCGGGCGGCAAAGCCAGCAAAACGGTCGCGGTTTCAGCGTCTTCCAACGAGCATATCGGCGGCGGCATGACCGGTGCGGCGCCCGGGGCGGGACCACAGGATTCCGTGGCAGCATTCGTCGATTTCCAGAACGACGTGACAGCCAAGGACATTCGCCAAGCCGTGCGCGAGGGCATGCTGTCCATCGAGCACGTCAAGCGCTTCACCACCAATGGCATGGCGTCCGATCAGGGCAAGACGTCGAACCTGCATGGCCTTGCCATAGCAGCAGACGCCATCGGCAAGCCGATGCCGGAAGTTGGCCTCACAACGTTCCGCGCGCCCTATACGCCGGTTACTTTCGGAGCGATTGCCGGACATGCGCGCGGTGCGCTTTTTGATCCGGCGCGCAAGACGCCGATGCATGGGCAGGAAGCCGCACTCGGCGCAGTGTTCGAGGATGTCGGCAACTGGAAGCGCGCCTGGTATTATCCGCGCCCCGGCGAGGACATGCACAGGGCTGTCAACCGCGAATGCCGGACCGTGCGCCAGAACGCGGGCCTGTTTGACGCTTCGACGCTTGGCAAGATCGAGGTGGTCGGGCCGGATGCGGCAAAATTCCTTGAAATGCTCTACACCAATCCGTGGGAAAAGCTCGGCGTCGGCCGGTCGCGCTACGGCATCATGCTGCGCGAGGACGGCTTCATCTACGATGACGGCGTGGTCGGGCGGCTGGCTGATGACCGTTTCCATGTGACGACGACAACGGGCGGCGCGCCGCGCGTCATGAACATGATGGAGGATTACCTCCAGACCGAATTCCCCGGAATGAAGGTCTGGCTGACGTCGATCACCGAACAGTTTGCGGTGATCGCCGTGCAGGGACCGAAGGCCCGCGACATCGTCGCGCCGCTGGTTGAGGGAACGGACATGTCGCCCGAAGCCTTCCCGCACATGTCGGTGCGCGAATGCAAGGTGGCGGGCGTGCCGGCCCGGCTGTTCACCATGAGCTTTACCGGCGAACGCGGTTTTGAAATCAATGTGCCAGCCGATTTCGGGCCTGCGGTCTGGGATGCGTTGTGGGCCGAGGGCCAAAAGCACGGGGCCTGCGCCTATGGCACCGAGGCCATGCACGTGTTGCGCGCCGAGAAGGGCTATATCATTGTCGGGCAGGACACCGACGGCACGGTAACGCCGGATGACGCCGGGCTTTCTTGGGCGATCGGCAAGAACAAGCGCGATTTCGTCGGCATAGGCGGGCTCAAGCGGCCGGACCTCATGGCCAAGGGCCGCAAGCAATTGGTCGGACTGCTGACGAAAGATCCGAAGGTTGTGCTGGAAGAAGGCGCGCAGATTGTCGCCGATCCGAAACAGGCCATTCCGATGACCATGATCGGCCATGTCACCTCGTCCTATTGGTCGGAGAATTGCGGCCGCTCGATCGCCATGGCGCTGATCAAGGACGGGCGGGCGCGGATGGGCGAGATGCTCTATATCCCGATGCCTGACGGCGTGATCGAGGCCAAGGTTTCCGGCACGGTGTTCTTCGATGAAAAAGGAGAGCGGCTCAATGGCTGACCGCGCGATAGCCCTTGCCGACCGCTCCCGCGGCTGGAAAACCGTCTCGCTGACCCCGGCTGCACCGGCCTTGCGCCTGTCCTTGCGGGCCGGGACGGATGCCGTTTCCGCCCTGTCGAAGGCGCTCGGCCTCACCTTGCCGTTGAAGCCGAAGACGTCCGCGGAAAAAGCCGGCCGCGCCGCCTTGTGGCTGGGGCCGGATGAATGGCTGGTGATCGGAGGCGAGACGCTGCCTGACTTCGCCAAGGTCAAGGCGCTGTATTCGGCTGTTGATATTTCTCACCGCAATGTGGCCATTGTGGTGGAGGGTGCAGGTGCTGAAAACTGCCTCAACGCCGGTTGCCCGCAGGACCTGTCGCTCAGGGTTTTCCCGGTGGGCGCCTGTTCGCGGACCATTCTCGGCAAGGCGGAAATCGTGCTGTGGCGCACCGGGCCGGAAACGTTCCGCGTCGAATGCTGGCGGTCATTTTCGGACTATGTGTTTTCGTTCCTGGAAGATGCGGCGCGCGGATTGGATTGATCTGCCAACACTCCGGCGCGGCGGCATATCGCCAAAATTGTGCCATCGCCAAGTTTTTGCGCCAGAAAGCCTTCGTTAAAGCGATCCATGCGCACGATGGCAGTCAGCATGGCTTGAATTTGCGCCTCGTTTGCCGAACCAATTGCCTGTAGATCAGCAATCATGGCCAAGTCATACGGCGCTGACTGCGGATTGGTCCATTGGCACGAGGCCAGTTCTTCCGCAAAGCGCGCAGTATCCGGAAAATACCGGAACCAGGGCATCATGCCCGGTTCGCTGATCCATTCACCGGCAGAATAACCGGGGCGGCCAATCACGCCAGTCCAGGCGGCGAGGATTTGAAGGCGGTTCATGCTCAAACCGCAGTGATGCCGCCATCAATGCCGAGCGCCTGGCCGGTCATGAACGAGTTTTTCGGGTCGGCGGCAAACATCACCGCCTCGATCACTTCGTCAACTTCCGCCAGCCTTTTCATCGGCACGCCGCGGGTGAGCGCCGCTTCTGCCGCGTCAATGCCATTGGGGTCGCGGCGCAGGAAATCCAGCGCCATGTCGGTGCGGGCGAATGATGGGCAGACAGCGTTCACGCGTATGCCCCTGGTGGCGTATTCGGCCGCCGCCGAACGGGTCAGCCCGACCACGCCGTGTTTGGCGGCAGAATAGACCGCCAGATGCGGCGCGCCGGAGAGGCCCGCCACGGAGGCGACATTGACGATGGCGCCCTTGCGGCCATGCTTTTTGAACTGCCGCTCCATCAGCGGCAATTGGTGCTTCATGGCGAAAAACACGCCAAGCAGATCAACCTCGAAAATTCGCCGGGCTTCGTCGGACGGCACCTGATGCAGCTTGACGAAACTCTGGGCGATGCCGGCATTGTTGATGGCAATGTCCAAGCCGCCATGGCTGTCATGGGCAAGGCGTACCAAAGCCTTGGCAAGCCGTTCGTCGGACACATCGCCCGCCAGCATGGCCTTGTGGCCCGGATAGGCATCGGCAAGCTGTTTTTCGCCAAGGTCGGACAGCACCAGATTGGCGCCTTCGGCCGCAAACCGTTCGGCAGCGCGGCGGCCAAATCCGCCCGCCGCTCCGGTGATCAAAACTGTCAGCCCCGCAAAACGCCCCATAATCCCCTCAAACCGTTTTCATGGCCATGGCTGCCAGAAGCGGCACGGCTTGCCCGTAGAGTTTCGCTTTTTCCGGATTGGATGCATTGCCGTCAAGCGAACGCCGATAGACGCCCTGCAAAATGGCAGCGAGCCGGAAAAACGAGAATGCGACATAAAAATCCCAATTGCTGACCGGGCCAATGCCGCGGCGACCGCAATAGGCGTCAACATAGGCTTGCTCGGATGGAATGCCGAGCGCCTGGCGATCGAGGCCGCCAAGGCCGCGGAAACCGCTGTCATGCGGCAGCCGCCATTGCATGCACTGATAGGCGAGATCGGCGAGCGGATGGCCGAGCGTCGACAATTCCCAGTCGATCACCGCAAGGATTTCCGGCTGGTCCGGCGCAAAGATCATGTTGTCGAGCCGGTAATCGCCATGCACCAGCGACACCTGGCCGTCGTCTGCCGGCAGATTGGCGGAAAGCCAGGCCATCAGCGCTTCCATCGCGGGCAAGTCACCGGTCTGGCTGGTCTTGTATTGGCTGGTCCAGCGCGCCAATTGCCGTTCGAAATAATTGCCGGGCTTGCCATAGTCAGCGAGGCCGACAGCTGAAATGTCCACATCATGCAGGGCAGCCAGCGTGGCGTTCATGGCGTCATAGATGGCGGCGCGCTCGGCATTGGACGCGGCTTCGGGCAGGGCCGGATCCCAAAAGATGCGGCCCTCGCAATGGGCCATCACATAAAACATCCGCCAAACCGGGCTGTCCCTGTCCGAACAAAGCGCAAAAACCTTTGGCACCGGCACTTTGGACCCAGCAAGCGCCTGCATGACGCGGAATTCGCGGTCAACAAGATGCGCCGATTTCAAAAGTGCGCCCTGCGGTTTGGTCCGCAATACATACTTGCCGCTGTCTGCGGTCAGAAGATAGGTCGGGTTGGACTGGCCGGAGGAAAATTTCGTGACAGTCTGCAGCCCTTGGAAACCGTCAATATTGGCTTCCAGCCATTGGGCGATTTCCGCCGGTTCGATTGTGTCGGTCCCGGCCAAGGTCAGCCCTCCTGCCGGTCGAGCACGGCCAAAGTCAGCCAGCGCGCGGTAAGCGCCGGTTTTTTCTGGTCTTCGATTTCTATGGAAACATCATAGGCGACCTGGACATAACCGGACGGCCGCACATTGACCTCCGCCAGCTTGTAGCGGGCGCGGATATTCGCCCCTGTCTTGACCGGTGCCAGAAAGCGTATGGAATCAAAGCCGTAATTGATGCCGACGCTGGAGCCTTCAAGCGGCGGAATGGTTTCGTACGTCAACGTAGACAGAAGCGACAGCGTGAGAAAACCGTGGGCAATGGTGCCGCCAAAAGGCGTTTCAGCCGCAGCACGGGCCGGATCGACATGGATGAACTGATGGTCATCCGTCGCATCGGCAAACTTATCGATCATCACCTGGGTGACGGTGCGCCATGGCGAAACGCCCACTTCCTGGCCAACGGCAGCGGTAAGGACGTCGAGCGAGACCGGCGGCTTTTTGTAAATATCCATGCGTCCTGCGTTTTCAGTCTTTGAACAGGCCGATGCCGTGGTGAACGGATTCACCGCCGTCGATCGGCAGGATGGCGCCGGTGATATAGGAACCGGCGCGCGAGCACAGATACAGGGTTGCGCCGGCAATGTCATCGGGTGCACCTATGCGGCCGAGCGGCACGCCTTTGCCAACATGGGCGGCTTTTTCGTCGCTGCCGGTAGCGAAAGCCGTCATGCGGCTTTGGAACGGGCCGGGTGCAAAGGCATTGACGGTAATGCGGCGTCCGGCAAGCTCGATTGCAAGGGTTTTTGTCAAATGGTGCACGGCGGCTTTTGACGCGGTGTAGGACCAAGCGCCATCGGCAATGGGCTGGCTGCCCATGACCGAGCCGAGATTGATGATCCGGGCGGGATCGGTATCGCTGGCGGCATTTTCCAGAAGCGGCAAGAGCAGGCGGGTCAGATGAAAAAGGCCGGTGACATTGACGTTCATGACGCGCGCCCAGGCCTGATAGGGAAAGGTGTCGAGCGGCTCGCCCCAGGAAACGCCGGCATTGTTGATGAGAATGGACAAGGCGCCGGTGCGGGCGGCAACTTCCTCTGCCAACGCCTCAACGCCGCCCTCGGTGGATACATCGCCGGCAAAGCCTTCGGCGCTGCCTGGCCCGCCTGACGCGTTCAATTCAGCGGCGACCCGGGCGCAGTCCTCGCCCTTGCGGGAGGCGATGAGCACACGCGCGCCGCCCATGACCAGGCCGGTGGCGGCCATGCGGCCGATGCCGGTCGCAGCCCCCGTCACCAAGGCGGTTTTGCCTTTCACCGAAAACAGGTCATCGAGCCTCGTCATGGGTTTTGCTCCGGCCCGCCATTCCGCAGCACAAGGGTGCGGCCTGAGGGTTCACATTGACATTGGGCCGCAGTCTGTTGATCTTTTACCGGCCCGTAAAGCCCCGCCGGCCGGGATTGCAAGCCGCCCAATCAGGAGTGCGCCATGGACCTTGGCATGACCGAGCGGCTGAAGCCGTTGCACGCAGCCGTAAAAGCCATGGTGGCCGACGACATCATGCCGCTCGACGAGGAATTCCTTGCCGAAGTGGGCAAGGGCGGCGACCGATGGACCTATACCGCTCGCCAGAGCGAGATTCTTGAAGGCCTGAAAGCCAAGGCAAAAGCGCGCGGCTTGTGGAATTTCTGGCTGACAGGTTCTGACAAGGGCCACGGCCTGACAGTTGTTGAATATGCCTATCTGGCCGAGGAAATGGGCAAGGCGCATCTGGGTGCGGAAACCTTCAACTGCTCTGCCCCCGACACCGGCAATATGGAAGTGCTGGAGCGCTATGGCTCGCCCGAACAGAAGGCTGAATGGCTGACGCCGCTGCTCGATGGAAAAATCCGCTCGGCCTATTTGATGACCGAGCCAGATGTCGCCTCTTCAGACGCCACCAACATCGCCATGTCTTGCGTCCGCGACGGCGATTCCTTCGTCTTGAACGGCGAAAAATGGTGGTCGTCGGGGGCGGGTGATCCGCGCTGCAAGATCTATATTGTCATGGTGAAGACCGGCACGTCCACTGATCCGCGCCACAAGCAGCATTCGATGATCCTTGTGCCTGCCGACACAAAGGGCGTGACCAAGCTGCGCGCCATGCAGGTCTATGGCGAGGACGACGCGCCGCACGGCCATCTGCACATCAAATTCGACAATGTACGGGTGACAGTGGGCAATCTGATCCTTGGCGAGGGACGGGGCTTTGAAATTGCGCAAGGACGGCTGGGGCCGGGCCGCATTCACCATTGCATGCGGGCCATCGGCCAGGCGGAGCGGGCGCTGGAATTGATGTGCCAGCGCTCGCTGCGGCGCGAGGCATTCGGCAAGCCGCTGGCCAAGCTCGGCGCCAATTATGACATCATCGCCGAATGCCGGATGGAGATCGAAATGGCGCGGCTGTTGTGCCTGAAGGCCGCCTGGATGATGGATCAGGGCGATGCGCGCGCCGCCGCCCCCTGGATCAGCCAGATCAAGGTTGTTGCGCCGCGCATGGCGCTGAAGGTGACGGATGAAGCGGTACAGATGTTTGGCGCGCAGGGCATCAGCCAGGATACGCCCCTGGCGCGGTCATGGACGCATTTGCGCACGCTGAGGCTCGCCGATGGGCCAGACGCCGTGCACCGCATGCAGATCGCCCGTGACGAACTCAGAAAGCACACGCAGGAAAAGCTGTAACGGTCCGCCTGATGGTGCGCGCCGGCAAAACCCAATCGGAGAATTGAGACATGTTTCCTGCCGAAATGAATGCGCTTCTGCTCAAGGGTGACGGCTATGCCCGCGCGCCTTCCGGCTCAGCGCTGGAATCCATGGAGCCTTATGCCGAATATCGCCGGATCGGCGTGCCGCAGCCGGGCCAGCATCAGGTTCTGGTCAATGTGGCCGCAGCCTCGGTTAATCCGTCCGATGTCATGTTCATCAAAGGCCAATATGGCCAACCGCGCGTGCAGGGCCGTCCGGCCGGGTTCGAAGGCGTGGGCATTGTTGTCGCCTCGGGCGGGGGACACGCCGATGCGCTCATGGGCAAGCGGGTGGCGTTTGCCACCGGAACCAGCAATTGGGGCTGCTGGGCCGAGTATGCGCTGGCCGATGCGCGCGCCTGCATCGAGGTCACCGAGCCGATTGCCGACGAGGACGCTGCGGCGCTGATCGTCAATCCACTGACTGCGATCGCCATGTTCGGTCTGGTCAAGGCAGAAGGTGCGAAGAGTTTTGTGCTCAGCGCCGGGGCTTCGCAATTGTGCAAGCTCATCATGGGGCTGGCGCGCGACGAAGGCTATCGCGCCATCGCCTTGGTGCGCCGTGACGCACAGATCCCGCTGCTCGAACAGGCAGGCGCTGCAATTGTGCTCAATTCGGAAGCGGCGGATTTCAAGGTTCGGCTGCGCGAGGTTCTGGCAGCGGAAGCCCCGCGCATAGTCCTTGATGCGGTGACCGGGCCGCTGGCCGCTCAGGTTTTCCATGCCATGGGGCGCAAGTCGCGCTGGGTGATCTATGGACGGCTCGACGATTCCGAGACGGTGATCCGCGAACCAGGCCAGCTCATTTTCCAGGGCAAGAAAGTCGAGGGTTTCTGGCTGACCGAATGGATGCGTGCGGTTCCGCCCGAAACGCGCGCAGCCGCCAGCCTTGAAGCGCAGAAGCGCTTCGCCGATGGCCGCTGGAAGACTGATGTGACAGCGGTGATCCCGCTGTCAGAGGCCATGGCGCGGCTGCCGGAGGAACTGGCCAAGCCGAACGGAAAGGTGTTCTTGCGGCCGTGAGCGCGTCTTTATGATGATTGCTCGCGGCCCTGAAATGGTGTCCGTTTCCCGAAGCGGAGTGACTTGCGAAGGAGGCCTTGCGGCCTCCTTTCGTTTTTCGGGCCTGCGATGCCGCGGCAAGAACTACCC
>JBATMU010000186.1:0-2764 GCA_049289995.1 Rhizobiaceae bacterium
CATCAGGGCGCGGATGGCGGTGGGCGCGGTGTAGAAGATGTTGACCTGATGCTTGTCGACAACATCCCAGAAACGGCTGGATGTGGGATAGTTCGGAACGCCTTCAAACATCAGCGTGGTCGCGCCATTGGCGAGCGGGCCATAGACAATGTAGCTGTGCCCCGTGACCCAGCCGACATCGGCCGTGCACCAATAGACATCGCCGTCATGGTAATCGAAGACATATTGATGGGTCATCGAGGCATAGACGAGATAGCCGCCGGTGGTGTGCAGCACGCCCTTGGGTTTGCCGGTCGAACCTGACGTGTAAAGGATGAACAGCGGGTCTTCGGCCTTCATCTTCTCGGGCGGGCAGACGGGGGCTGCCGCCTTCATGGCGTCGTGGTACCAGATGTCGCGGCCCGGCACCCAGTTGATCTTGCCGCCGGTGCGGCGGACGACCAGCATTTTCTTGACCATGAAGCCTTCATGGGCGGCGATATGGATGGCCTTGTCGGCGTTTTCCTTCAAGGGAACCGACTTGCCGCCGCGAAGGCCTTCATCGGCGGTGATGATGAAGTTGGATTCGCAATCGACGATGCGGCCAGCCAGGGCATCGGGCGAGAACCCGCCAAAGACGATGGAATGAATTGCGCCGATGCGCGTGCAGGCCAGCATGGCGTAAGCGGCTTCAGGGATCATCGGCATGTAGAGGGTGACGCGGTCGCCCTTCTTGACGCCATTGTCCTTGAGCACATTGGCGAGCCGGTTCACATGGCCGTAAAGCTCCTTGTAGGTGATTTTCTTGTCGTCATAGGGATTGTCGCCTTCCCAGATGATCGCCACCTGGTCGCCGCGCTTCTTCACATGGCGGTCAACGCAATTGTACGAGACATTGGTCAAGCCGTCCTCGAACCACTTGACCGGCACCTTGCCCTTGAAAGAGGTGTTCTTGACCTTGGAATAGGGCTTGAACCAGTCGATGCGCTTGCCGTGCTTGCCCCAGAACTTGTCGGGATTCTTGACGCTGTCGGCATACCATTTCAGGTAGGTCTCGTTGTCGATCAGCGCGTTCTTTTTCCACGACGCCTGAACTTTGTGGGTTTTTACATGAGACATTGTCTTCCTCCCGAATTGAGCCACCGCGCCGGATTCCGGCAAAGCGCGGCACACCTGATGGCGCGCTCATAGCATTGCCAAGGCTTGCGTGAAATTAGACATTTGGCAAGGAGAGGCGGCTGTGGAGGGCTGTCAGCGCGCCAACGTCCTGACCCGCAGCGCCATTCCGGAAAGGAATTGGCGCAATGCTCCAAGGCGGCGTTCGGTCAGGCCGGCCAGCCAGAGCGGCACAAGGGCAGATGCGGAAAGCAGCGCCAAATCACGGACCGGCAGGTTCATGGTTTCCGGCAGCACCGCATCGGCAAATTGCAGGACCGGATAGTGCATGAGGTAAAGCGAGAAGGTGCCGCCGGCCAGCCATTTGACCGCCTTCGCGGCGCGAACCGACATGGCGGGCGCCGGCAAGGAGCGTTGCGGCAGGGAGGCAATGCCAGCCAGATGCAGGCTCATCAGCGCGGCGACAAGGCTGTTCCAGAGGATTTCGTCGGAAAAACCGGTCAGCACGCGCCAGGTCTTCACCTCAAGCCCGGTCATCTGCGCTGAAGCGTTCATGAGGGCATGCGGCACGTCCAAAGCGAGGCAGGCGCCATAGGCGAGAGGCGGCAGGACGGCAAAGGTCCAGGCGAGCGGTGCGCCAAGGTTGAGGCGCCCGGCTGCGGCAAGACGCCACAACACAACTCCGGACAGCCAGACAGGCAGGAGCAAGAGCGGCCTTGGCCCAATCAGGACGGCAACGGCCAGCATGATGGCGATGCGGGCGGGACCGCGCAGAAAAAATGCAGCGCCGAACAAGGCGTAATAGCCCGCCTCATAGCTCAGCGACCACCAAGGCCCGTTCGAGCCGAGGCGCACGCTGTCCAAAAACCATTCATTGGAAAAACTAAGCCCGCGCGCCAGCAATTCGCCCAACGGGATGGGTTCATAAAAGGGTGCGAAATAGGCGGCGGGGTTGATGAGCAGGCCGAGCCGGTCGAGAACGAAAGTCAAAAGCAGGGCAGGCAAGGCCACAGACCACAGCCGGGTGGCGCGGCTCCAGGCATAGGCGGACAATGTGCGGTCGCGCATTTCTGCCGCATAGGCGATCAGGAAACCCGACAAAACGAAAAAGATGACGACCGCGTCGCTGCCGAGATTGTAGTCGCGGAAAAAGCCGTAGCGCGTGCCGGTATAGCGTTCATAGGCGATGTGGGACAACAGCACGGTGAAGGCTGCGATGACGCGCAGGCCGTCCAGCCAGAGCGACAGCCGCGGGTTCATGTGCGGCTTTCAGGCCGGATGCCGGGATCGGCTTGCGGCTTGAAGCTTCCGCGCAGCGCCGCCAGGCTTTCCTTGAGCGGCAGCACGAGCGCATTGCGCAGATTGTCATGCGGCTGGGCAATCGGGCGGCCGTCGGCGTCGCCAAGGCCAAAGGCGATCTCCTCACGGCCTTGCGGGATGTAAAGCGTGCCGAACATCCAGTCCCACAGCGAGAAGATCTCGCCATAGTTCTTGTTGTGATGCTCTTGGGCGCGGCTGTGATGGATCTGGTGCTGGGCGGGCGAGGAGAACACGTGCTCGATCACCGGGCCATAGCTGATCCAGACATGGCTGTGGCGAAGATTGTTGCCGATGACATTGAAGAACACCACCATGAGGTTTGCGCCGCCGATATCGGCAACCGAAATGG
>JBATMU010000187.1:0-2013 GCA_049289995.1 Rhizobiaceae bacterium
TGGCGCTGGCCGGCGACAGCGTGCCGGAAGGGATCCGTGCATTCTGGATGCGCGACCGGCCGATCGAGATGAAGCCGGTGTCGCTTGCCCATTTCACCAGCCGCGAGAAACTGCCGCCCGAGCAGGATTTGTGGATCCGCACCACCGGACCCGCGCCGAAAAGCCGGGCGCTGCAATCGGCCATCCTTGCCTATCTGTCGGACATGACGCTGCTTGATGCGGCGACCTATGCGCATGGGCGGGCGATCTTTGATCCCGATCTGCAAGTGGCAAGCCTTGATCACGCCATGTGGTTTCACCGGCCCGATCCGCTCGACGACTGGCTGTTGTACAGCCAGGACAGTCCCTCCTCGCAAGGGGCGCGCGGCTTCACGCGCGGGGCGCTGTATTCGCGCTCCGGCACGCTGATCGCGTCAGTGGCCCAGGAGGGGCTGATCCGGCTGCGGACAAAGCCTAATAAATAGGCATTTTATAAGTTTCGCCGAATTATTAGGCAATTGTTGCGGCGCAGCATGCCGCAACTTTTGGCAGACCAGGTGTTTTCTGTTTTGAAAACAATTTGTTAACCGGCATTTTGGCCAGTTGGCACGGCACTTGAATCCATTCCGTCACGCGCTGGCTTAAAAGCGGCGTTTGGGACCGGGCGGTCTGCCCGCAAACAGGAAGGGTTCAAGGTTCATGAAAATCGTGATGGCGATCATCAAGCCGTTCAAGCTCGACGAGGTGCGCGAGGCGCTGACCTCGGTGGGCATCCAGGGCCTGACAGTTACCGAGGTCAAAGGCTATGGACGGCAAAAGGGGCATACCGAAATCTATCGCGGCGCGGAATATGCCGTGAGCTTCCTGCCGAAAATCAAGATCGAAGTCGCGGTCAATTCCGACCTGGTCGACAAGGCCGTCGATGCGATTTCGACGGCAGCCAAGACCGGCCAGATCGGCGACGGCAAAATCTTCGTTTTCTCCATTGAACAGGCCGTGCGCATCCGCACCGGCGAAACCGACGCTGACGCGCTCTAGGCGCTGACAGGCAACGAAAGGATCACGAGATGCGACTTTCCTCTTTCAAGACAGCGGCGGCAGCGGGATTTTCCACGCTGATGCTGACCGCAGCGGCGCTGGCGCAGACCGCCGAAACGCCAGCTGCGCCGGTCGCCGACAAGGGCGACACAACCTGGATGCTGGTGTCCACCATCCTGGTCATCCTGATGACCATTCCGGGCCTTGCGCTGTTTTACGGCGGCCTGGTGCGCGCCAAGAACATGCTGTCGGTGCTGATGCAGGTGCTGGCGGGCTTTGCGATGATCGCCCTGCTCTGGGTGGCCTATGGCTATTCGCTGGCGTTCACCGGCGCTGGCACGGCGGCTGACGCCACGGCGCTGACGCCGTTCATCGGCGGGCTGTCGAAAATGTTTCTGACCGGTGTCGGGCCGGATGCGCTGGTGGAGACCTTCACCAAGGGCGTCTACATTCCCGAGCTGACCTTCGTGATCTTCCAGCTGACCTTTGCCGCCATCACCCCGGCGCTGATTGTCGGGGCGGTGGCCGAGCGCATGCGCTTTGCCTCGATCATGGCGTTCCTGGCCATCTGGTTCACCTTCTCCTATCTGCCGATCGCCCACATGGTGTGGTGGTGGGGCGGCCCGTCGGCGGCTGATGCCCCGGCCGGCTGGCTGTTCGGCATGGGCGCGCTGGATTTTGCCGGCGGCACGGTGGTTCACATCAATGCCGGCATTGCCGGTCTGGTTGCCGCCATTGTCGTCGGCCCGCGCGTCGGCTTCATGAAAGAGAACATGGCGCCGCATAACCTGACCTTCACCATCATCGGCGCCTGCCTGTTGTGGGTCGGCTGGTTCGGCTTCAATGCCGGCTCCAACCTCGAAGCCAACGGCCTTACCGCCCAGGCTCTCCTGAACACGATCACCGCAACCGCTGCGGCGGCGCTGACCTGGGCGGGCATTGAACGGGTGATCCGCGGCCATGCCTCGGCTCTCGGCGCAGCTTCCGGCGCGGTGG
>JBATMU010000188.1:0-12712 GCA_049289995.1 Rhizobiaceae bacterium
CACTACCTGATGATTGACGGCCATGGCGATCCCAATACCGCACCGGCCTATATGTCAGCGGTGGAATGGCTCTATTCCGTCAGCTATCCGGTGAAGTTCATGTCCAAGAAAGACCTTGGCCGCGACTATGCCGTCATGCCGCTGGAGGGCCTGTGGTGGGCCGACGACATGAACGCCTTCATCACGCGGGACAAATCGGCATGGTCATGGACCATGATGATCCTGCAGCCGGACTGGATCACCAAGGTGATGATCGATGCGGCTATCGAAAAGGCGTCGGCAAAGCTGGGCGCCCCGCCGCCAAGCCTCAGGCTGGAAACGCTGGACGAGGGGCTTTGCGTGCAGATCATGCACATCGGCCCTTATGATGCGGAAGGGCCGGTTCTGGCGCGCCTGCATGGCGAATTCCTGCCGCAGAACGGCTTGACCGAAACCGGCCATCACCACGAAATCTATCTGTCAGACCCGCGCAAGTCCGCGCCCGAAAAGCTCAAAACCGTGCTGCGCCAGCCGGTGCGGCGATTGGGCTAGCAATCCTCGGCGATGATCTTGCGGTCGCGGAATCGGATGGCGATCTTGCCGTTGACGAGGTCAAGCGCCCGGTTGCCGAACACCTCGCGCCGCCAGCCGGTCAGTGCCGCCACATCCGCCTTTTCGCCTTCGGCGGCGATGCGGTCGATCTCGTCGCCGGTGGCCAGCACCTTGGTTGCGACGCCCTGTTCCTCGGCCACCAGCCTGAGCAGCACCTTCAGCAATTCGGAGGCTGCACCGGCGCCTTCCGGGTTATGGGTGTGGCGCGGAAGTTTCGGCAGATCTTCCTTGGGAACGTCGAGCGCCGTGTTGATGGCCGACAACAGGCCGGCCGCTGCTGTGCTCCGTTCCCAACCCTTCGGCGTCGAGCGCAGCCGTCCCAGCGCCTCGATGCTGCGCGGCTGCTGCTGCGCCACTTCAAACAGCGCATCGTCCTTCATGACCCTGCCGCGCGGCACGTTGCGTTCGCGCGCCTCAAGTTCGCGCCAGCGCGCCGCCGCCTGCAGGGCAGCGAGTTCGGCCGGCTTGCGCACCCGCATTTTCAGGCGCTTCCAGGCGTCATCCGGATGCAGGTCATAGGTCTCGACGGAGGTCAGCACCTCCATCTCGTCGTTGAGCCAATGCGAGCGGCCGGTTTCGGCCAGCTTGGCTTCGAGATGTTCATAAACGTCCACCAGATGGGTGACATCGGCCAGCGCATAATCGAGCTGCTGCTGGCTGAGCGGCCGCCTGCGCCAATCGGTGAAGCGCGACGACTTGTCGATATGCGCGCCGGTCACCTTGGACACGAGCTGGTCATAGGAAATGGAATCGCCAAAGCCGCAGGCCATGGCCGCCACCTGGCTGTCGAACACCGGATGGGGGATGATGCCGCCGCGATTGTAGACGATTTCGATGTCTTGGCGCGCGGCGTGGAAAACCTTGAGAACCGTCTCATCGGCCATCAGCGCAAAGAACGGCGCAAGGTCGATGCCGTCGGCCAGCGGATCGACAATGGCCGCCACGTCATGGCTGGCCAGCTGGATCAGGCAAAGCTCTGGCCAGAATGTCGTCTCCCGGATGAACTCGGTATCGACGGTGACAAAGCGCGATCTGGAAAGCGTCGTGACGAGATCGGCCAGCGCTGTGGTGGTGGTGATGAGGTTCATGCGCGGCTCATAGCGTTTATGCCGCCACAATTGAAGAGGCCCGGTGCCCCGAATTTGACGCCGTTGACCGGTTTTCCTGCGCATTTTGGCCCATGCCGTGAAATTGGCCGATAGCGTGCCGATTATGCTGGACCGGCATGCGGCGCCTATATTAGAAAAAAGTCGGCGGAGATTTTAACCGCACATTTTCAAATTTGCGGAATGCTGGTCTTGGTGACAGGTTGGCTGCACCTTGGGCTGTGACCAGCAAAAGGATGACGGCAAGGCATGTTGTTTCGGCGGCGCAATCCGGCCAGTTATCTTGAGCGGCTCAGAATCGCTGTCTGGCCGCGGGTCTCCTTTGCACGTTCGGCCAAGTATGTCCTCAATCGGGTCTTGCGTCTGGCCACGACGCCTCATGCCATGGCTGCCGGTTTTGCCGCCGGTGCGGCCGTTTCCTTTCTGCCGCTCCTGGGCCTGCATTTCGTGCTTGCCGCGCTGCTTGCATTCGTGATCCGCGGCAATATGATCGCTTCGGCCTTTGGCACGGCCGTCGGCAATCCGGTGACTTTTCCCTTCATCTGGGGCAGCACTTATGCTGTCGGCGAAGCGCTGCTCTACCAGGCGGATTTCCACGCAATGGCGCCCGTCAATCTGGTGGGCGCGCTGCGCCATCTCGATTTCGCCGCCCTTTGGCAGCCCTTGATCAAGCCAATGATGATCGGTGCTATTCCGCTCGGCATTCTGGTTTGGGTCATTTTCTATTTTGCCGTCCGCGCCATGCTGGGCGCTTTCCACCAACGGCGGCTCCACCGCTTGCACAACAAGCAGCGCCGCACCGCCCCTGCGGCTGCTGAAAGCCTGACCGGTCAGCAATGACCGGCGGACGCCTATTGCGGCGGCAACCTCCAAACACTTGACTTTTTGAAAGGGCAATGCGCTTGTCCGCGCGGTTTTACGGGTGGCGCAAGCCGCCCTTTTTGAGGATTCGCGCCATGACCCTGCACCGTTACCGCTCACACAACTGCGCCGCCCTTCGCAAGGGCGATGTCGGCGAGACTGTGCGCATTTCCGGCTGGGTTCACCGGGTGCGCGACCATGGCGGCCTGCTGTTCATCGACCTGCGCGACCATTACGGCATCACCCAGATCGTTGCCGATCCGGATTCGCCCTGCTTCAAGACGGCCGAAACCGTGCGCGGCGAATGGGTCATCCGTGTTGACGGCGTGGTCAAGGCGCGTGCGCCGGAGGCGGTCAATCCCAACCTGCCGACCGGCGAGATCGAGCTGTTCGCCCGCGAGATGGAAGTGCTGTCGGCGGCCAAGGAATTGCCGCTGCCGGTGTTCGGCGAGCCGGACTATCCCGAAGACATCCGCCTGAAATACCGCTTTCTCGACCTGCGCCGCGACACGTTGCACAAGAACATTGTCTCGCGCACCAAAATCATTGCCGCCATGCGCCGCCGCATGACCGAGACCGGCTTCACCGAATATTCAACGCCGATTCTCACCGCGTCCTCGCCCGAAGGCGCGCGCGATTTTCTGGTGCCGAGCCGCATTCATCCGGGAAAATTCTATGCGCTGCCGCAGGCGCCGCAGATCTACAAGCAGCTTCTGATGATTTCCGGATTTGACCGCTATTTCCAGATCGCGCCGTGCTTCCGCGATGAAGACCCGCGCGCCGACCGGCTGCCGGGCGAATTCTACCAGCTCGACCTTGAAATGAGCTTTGTCGAACAGAGCGACATTCTGGGCACGATGGAGCCGGTCATGCGCGGCGTGTTCGAGGAGTTTGCCGAAGGCAAGCCGGTCACGCAGAGCTTCCGCCGCATCCCCTACGATCAGGCCATGCGCACCTATGGTTCCGACAAGCCCGACTTGCGCAACCCGATCGAGATGCAGGATGTCTCGGCGCATTTTGCCGGTTCTGGTTTCAAGGTGTTCGCCAATATCCTGGCCAATGATCCGAAGGCCGAGATCTGGGCGATTCCCGCCAAGACCGGCGGCAGCCGCGCCTTCTGCGACCGCATGAATTCATGGGCGCAAGGCGAGGGCCAGCCGGGGCTCGGCTATATTTTCTGGCGCAAGGAAGGTGAAAAGCTGGAAGGCGCAGGCCCGCTCGCCAAGAACATTGGCGAAGAGCGCACCGAGGCCATCCGCCTTCAGCTTGGCCTTGCCGATGGCGATGCCTGCTTCTTCGCCGCGGGCGACCCGAAGAAATTCGCTTCGTTTGCCGGCGCCGCCCGCACAAGGGCAGGCGAGGAGCTCAACCTCGTCGACCGCGAGCGCTTTGAATTGTGCTGGATCGTCGATTTCCCGTTCTTCGAATGGAACGAGGACGAAAAGCGCGTCGATTTCGGCCACAACCCGTTTTCCATGCCGCAGGGCGGCATCGAGGCGCTGAGCAGCCAGGACCCGCTGACCATCAAGGCTTTCCAGTACGATCTGGTTTGCAACGGTTTCGAGATCGCCTCGGGCGGCCTGCGCAACCATCTGCCGGACACCATGGTGAAAGCCTTCGAGATCGTCGGCCTCAGCCGGGAGGTGGTCGAAGAGCGCTTCGGCGGACTTTACCGCGCCTTCCAGTATGGCGCGCCGCCGCATGGCGGCATGGGGGCGGGCGTTGACCGCATCGTCATGCTGCTGGTCGGCGCCAAGAACCTGCGCGAAATCTCGCTGTTCCCGATGAACCAGCAGGCGCAGGACCTGTTGATGAACGCGCCCGCCGAGGCAAGTTCAGCCCAGCTTCGCGAATTGTCGCTGCGCGTCGCCGCTGATCCAAAAAAGGCCTGAGCCGGCTTTGATTTTTCGCGGCGTGCTGTAGTTTCGGCGCGTCTGGACCTTTTCATGGGGAGAAAAGCGTGAGCGCCAACGTCCGCATCAAGGCGCTGACCGCGCCCGATATTGCCGCCCGCAAAGGCGGCGAGCCGCTGGTCTGCCTGACAGCCTATTCGACGCCGGTGGCCCGCATTGCCGATTCACATTGCGACGTCATTCTGGTCGGCGACAGCGTGGCCATGGTGGTGCACGGCCTGCCGTCCACTGTGCATACGACCTTGCCGATGATGATCCTGCATGGCCAGGCCGTGCGGCGCGGCACCGAAAGGGCGCTGCTGGTGGTCGACATGCCGTTCGGCTCCTATGAAAAAAGCCCCGAACAGGCTTTTGAAACCGCTGCCCGCATCATGACCGAGACCGGTTGCGGCGCGGTCAAGCTTGAAGGCGGGCAGGTCATGGCCCCGACAATCGCCTTTCTGGTGCAGCGCGGCATTCCGGTTGTCGCCCATGTCGGGCTGACCCCGCAATCGATCAACGCCATCGGCGGCTACAAGCTGCAGGGCGATGGCGATGACGGCGTGCGGATTGCCAATGACGCCGCCGCTGTCGCCGACGCCGGCGCCTTTGCCGTGGTGCTCGAAAAGGTGCCCGAGCCGCTGGCCCGCGCCATTACGGCCGATATATCCATCCCGACCATCGGCATCGGCGCATCGCCCGCCTGCGACGGCCAGATCCTCGTCGTCGATGACATGCTCGGCCTGTTTTCGGACTTCAAGCCGAAATTCGCCAAGCGCTATGCGGAGCTTGGCAATGCGGCCAGCATTGCGGTGGCGGCCTATGCCGCTGATGTGCGCGCCCGCCGCTTTCCCGGCCCGGACAATGTCTATCCGGGCAAGGGCTCCAAATCTTGAGCGTACCGATTGTCCGCACAGTTTCTGCCTTGCGGGCCGAGGTCGCGGCCTGGCGCAAGAAGGGCGCGAAAGTCGCGGTCGTGCCGACCATGGGCGCCTTGCACGAGGGGCATCTCGCCCTGGTGCGGTTTGCGCTTGCCCATGCCGACAAGGTGATTGTCACGCTGTTCGTCAACCCGAAACAGTTCAACAACGCTGCCGATCTGGCCGCCTATCCGCGCACCGAACTGACCGACGCCGCCAAGCTCGCACCCTTGGGCGCGCACATGCTCTATGCGCCGGATGCCGATCAGGTCTATCCGGAGGGCTTTGCCACGACGGTGTCGGTGGCTGGCGTCAGCGAGGGCCTGTGCGGTGATTTCCGCCCCGGCCATTTTGACGGCGTGGCGACTGTGGTGGCAAAGCTGTTCTTGCAGACCGGGGCAGACATCGCAGTGTTTGGCGAAAAGGATTTCCAGCAATTGCATGTGGTCCGCCGCATGGCAGCCGATCTCGATATTCCGGTCAAAATCCTGCCCATGCCGACTGTACGCGAGGCGGACGGGCTGGCCATGTCATCGCGCAACGCCCGGCTGTCGCCGGAAGTGCGCGCTGTTGCGCCTGCCATGGCGGCTGCCCTGTTTGAAGCCGCGTCGGCCATCAGCGCCGGCAAGCCCTTTGCCAAAACCCGTGAGCGCGCCATCCGCTCCATGACCGAGGCAGGGTTTTCCGCGCCGGAATATCTCGAGCTGCGCGACGAGGCAACGCTCGCGCCGGTCACTTCAGCGGCAAAACCGGCGCGGCTGATCTGCGCGGCCTGGCTGGGCGGCGTGCGCCTCATCGACAATGTTCCGGTGGCGGTAAGCCGAAAAGCCTGACATTGCGAAAGTCATGGAAAACCCGGCGCTTGGCCGGGTTTTCCGATTCAGTCTGGCAAGCGCCGGTGCGCCTTAATCGTTGGCGGTTACCGTCACGCCGAGCAGGGCGGGCAGGGTCTTTGGCGACGACATGCCCGCCGCCATCAGTTGCGCGAACGGCTGGGGCGCGGCCGGCTTGGCCGTCACCGCGAGAGACTGCGGATCGTCAAGGAACTTGGTGACAGCGGCGGAAACCTGCGCGGTCAGGTCGGCGTTTTCAAGCTGCGCCATCATGATCGGCAACAGCGCCTTGGCCTGGTTCTTGATGTCGTCCGGCGTCATCTTCTGCTGCTTGGCAGCGTAGTCGAGCGCCTTGGCGGTGATGCCATCATCGTCAAACCGGATCGAGGCCGCGTTGAAAACCATTTGCTGCATCATGCCGAGCATGGCCATGCCCTGCATGGCTTTCTGCTCTTCGGTGGCGTTGGCCATCTGTTTGTTCAGCTCCTGCATCTGTTTGACAAGCGCCAGCGTATAGCCGCCGAAATCAAAGGTCATGCCGAGCGAACCGGCATTGTCGACGGAAATCTCGTAGGTGTCGACTTTCAGATTTCCGTCCTTGGAATTCCAGCTGCCCTCCATCGAAAGGCCGCCTTCGAGTTTTTCAAAGCCGAATGCCGACATGGCTTCCTTGGTCTTGGCGTCCTCTACGCTGGCCATGTCGACCGAAAACGCTTCAATGCCACCAGCGACAGACATGGTGCCGTCATCGGCAAACTCGCTTTCGAACCCTGCGCCGTTCAGCGTCGCAATCCGCTTGCCGCCATCATCAATGGCAACGCTTTCCACAGTGAACGATTCAACGACGCCAAGCTTGGACAACTCGTCGGCGGTTGCCGGGCCGGGCAGCGACAGGCCGGTGATTTCAAAGCCGGTGACCGCCAGCCCCTTGCCGTCCTTGCTCAACGAATAATCGGGCAGGGTGATCGAGCCGACACGCACGACATCGTCTTCCTCGTCGGTGATTTCGGTGAGCGTGGCGTCGCCGATCGCCAGAGGCTCTTTCTCGCCAACCGGCATGATGGTCACGCCCTTCAGTACCATGCCGTCGCCGCTGGCCTCGGCGGAAGCCCAGTTGATCGCCATGCCCTGATTGGAAAGCTGTGTTTTCAGGCGGGATTCCAGATCAGCGGCCTCAAAACCATAGGCGGAAAACGGGGCAGCGAGCGCCGTGGTGAACAGAAGCGCAGGCAGTGTGGTGCGGAAAATTGACATGGCTGGTCCTTTGAATCGGGAAATCTGTGGCCCCGGCCCATTGTCTCACTGCCAATCTGGACCGCAAGATGGCCGCGAAAAGAATTTGCTTTTATTCCATGGCGGCGGAGCAGCGGTTTTCAAACCGTCAAATGCCGCCGCACGCCTGCCTCGTCGAGGCTTTCCGGTGGGCCCGAATGGACGATTTCGCCCCGGTCCATGACATGGATGTGATCGGAAAGGTCACGGCAGAAATCGAGATATTGCTCGACCAGCAGGATCGTCAGCCCCGCCTCGTCGCGCAGAAAGCGGATCGCCCGGCCGATATCCTTGATAATCGACGGCTGCACGCCCTCGGTCGGCTCGTCGAGCACCAGAAGCCGCGGCCGCATGGCCAGCGCCCGGCCGATGGCCAATTGCTGCTGCTGGCCGCCCGACAGGTCACCGCCGCGCCGGCCAAGCATAGTTTTCAGCACCGGGAAAAGCTCGAATACATGCGGCGGCACAAACCGTTCGATGCGCGCCAGTCCGGAAAATCCGGTTTCAAGGTTTTCGCCAACGGTCAGCAGCGGAAAGATCTCGCGGCCCTGCGGCACCAGGCCGATGCCGGCGCGTGCCCGCTCATGCGGTGCGGCTGAGGTGATGTCCTTGCCCTTGAAAACGACGCGACCGGAAGACGGCGCGTGGTGCCCGGCAATGGCGCGGATCAGGCTGGTCTTGCCCACGCCGTTGCGGCCGAGGATGGCGGTAATCTTGCGTTCCTCGATGGCCAGGCTGATGCCGCGAAGCGCTTCCGCCGCGCCATAGTGAAGCCAGAGTTTGTCGACTTCAAGCATGGTCATCGCCCCAGATACACTTCGATCACCCGCGGATCGGCGCTGACATGGTCAATGCCGCCTTCGGCCAGCACGCGGCCTTCGTGCAGGCAGGTCACGCGCACGTCCAGATCGCGCACAAACCCCATGTCGTGCTCGACAACCACCACCGAGCGGGTCTGCGCAATCACCTTGAGCAGTTTGGCGGTTTCTTTTGTTTCAGCATCCGTCATGCCGGCCACCGGCTCGTCCACCAGAAGCAGCATCGGGTCCTGGGCCAGCAGCATGCCGATTTCCAGCCATTGCTTCTGGCCATGGCTGAGTGCGGACGCGAGGTCGTGCTTGCGGGCCGCCAGCCGCACAGTATCGAGAATGCCGTCGATCCGGTCCCGCTCCAGTGCCGATTGCGGACGGAACAGCGCCCGCAGGGCGCGCCGGTCGCCAGACAACGACAATAAAAGATTGTCCGATACGCTCAGCGTTTCAAACACGGTCGGCTTCTGGAATTTCCGCCCGATGCCGAAGGAAGCGATTTCGGCCTCGTCATGCCGGGTCAGGTCGATGTCGCCATTGAAATAGGCTTCGCCCTCGTCCGGCTTTGTCTTGCCGGTGATGATGTCCATCATCGTGGTCTTGCCTGCGCCATTGGGGCCGATAATGGCCCGCATCTCGCCCTTTGCCAGCATGAAGGACAGGTTGTTGATCGCCTTGAAGCCGTCAAAGGAAACACTCAGCCCGTCGAGATAGAGGAGGTGGTTTCTGCGCATGGCCTATTCTCCCGAAGGCCCGGGCGAGGGGGCGGCGATGGCGCGCTTGCGGCGCAGCAGCCTTAGGGAAGCAAGTCCGGCCAGTCCCTTGGGCAGGAACAGCGTGACGAACACGAACAGGCCGCCCAACGCAAACAGCCAGTATTCCGGCAAGACCCCGGTAAACCAGCTCTTGCCGGCATTGACCAGGATGGCCCCGGCAATCGGCCCGACCAGCGTGCCGCGCCCGCCAACCGCTGTCCAGATGACGATTTCGATGGAATTGGCCGGATCGAATTCTCCCGGATTGATGATGCCGACCTGCGGCACATAGAGCGCGCCAGCGATCCCGGCGATGACCGCCGACAGCACGAAAGCCGCCAGCTTGATGTTTTCGGGCCGGTAGCCAAGAAACCTTGTGCGGGATTCAGCGTCGCGCACGGCGGTCAGCATTTTGCCATAGCGCGAGCGGACCACGGCAGACACCAGGATCAAGGTTCCGGCCAGCATCAGCGCGGAGGCGGCAAACAGCGCCGCCCGCATGCCGGGCGCGCTCAAGGACTGGCCAAGCAGTTCCTTGAAATCGGTCAGGCCATTGTTGCCGCCAAAGCCGGTTTCATTGCGGAAGAACGCCAGCATCAGCCCATAGGTGAGCGCCTGGGTGATGATCGACAGATAGACACCCGTAACCCGCGACTTGAAGGCGAACCAGCCAAACGCCAGCGCGAGCAGCCCCGGCGCAAGCACGGCGATGATGGCGGCAAACCAGAAATGGTCAAAGCCATGCCAGAACCATGGCAATTCCTTCCAGTTCAGGAAAACCATGAAATCCGGCAGGTCAGGATTGCCATAGACGCCGCGCGCGCCGATCTGCCGCATCAGATGCATGCCCATGGCATAGCCGCCCAACGCAAAGAACGCCGCATGGCCGAGCGACAGGATGCCGGCAAAACCCCAGACCAGATCAAGCGCCAGCGCCAGCATGGCAAAGCACAAATACTTTCCGAACAGCGGCACCAGATAGGGCGGCAGCGCAAAGGCGCTGGTTTGCGGCACGGCCAAGGCCAATACCGGCACCAGAAAGGCGGCCGCCGCCAGAAGCATCACGGCTGCCATCACAGCGCGCGGCGCCAGCCCGGGTTGGAAGAAGCGCACGAGCATCACGAATCCGCCATCCGGCCGCGCACGGCAAACAGGCCGCGCGGCCGCCTCTGGATGAACAGGATGATGAAAACCAGTATCAGGATCTTGGCGAAAACCGCGCCGGCGAACGGCTCGAGGAACTTGTTGGCGACGCCCAGCGTCAGCGCCCCGATCAGCGTGCCCCACAGATTGCCGACCCCGCCGAACACCACGACCATGAAGCTGTCGATGATGTAGGCCTGGCCGAGATTGGGCGACACATTGTCGATCTGGCTGAGCGCCACCCCGGCAATGCCGGCAATGCCCGAGCCAAGCGCAAACGTCGCCATGTCGATGCGCGGCGTGGCGATGCCCATCGAGCCCGCCATCCGCCGGTTCTGGGTGACCGCCCGCATCGACACGCCAAAACGCGTATGGCGGGTTATCAGCAGGAGGGCGGCAAACACGAAAAGCGAGAAGCAGACGATCCACAGCCGGTTCCAGGAGATGTCGATTTCGCCGATCTTGAAGGCGCCGGTCATCCATGCCGGATTGCCGACCTCCCGGTTGGTCGGCCCGAAGGCCAGACGCACCGCCTGCTGCAGGATCAGCGAAATGCCCCAGGTCGCCAAAAGGGTTTCGAGCGGCCTGCCGTAGAGATGGCGGATGATTGTGCGCTCAAGCACGGCGCCGGCAAGGGCCGTCACCAGGAAGGCCATGACAAGCGCCACCGCCAGCGACCAGCCGAACAACCATGGCGCATTGAGCCGGATGATTTCTTGAACGGCATAGGTGGTGTAGGCGCCCAGCATCACCATTTCGCCATGCGCCATGTTGATCACGCCCATGACGCCGAAGGTGATGGCAAGACCGATCGCCGCCAGAAGCAGGACCGATCCCAGCGAGATGCCGTACCAGATATTCTGGCCTATATCGGAAAGCGCCAGGCGCTTCTCAAGCCCGGCAATGGCCGCTTCGAGAATGGCCGCCGAAGCCGGCTCAAGCTTGCCGGCCATCGATTTGAGCAGGGACAGCGCGGTGCGGTCGCCGCGCGCCTGAATGACGGCGATGGCCGCTTCCATGGCTTTGGGGTCGGCGGCTTCAATCAGCGTGATGGCGGCCAGCGCCTGCTCAAAGCGCGCGCGGATCTACGGATCCTTTTCGGCTTCAAGCGCAGCCGAAAGGTCCGCCCTGCGGGCAGGGTCGGGTTGGGCAAAAATCTGCTCGGCGGCGGCAAGCCGGACAACAGGATCGTCGGCCATCAGCGTCAGGCCGGACAAGACCGCGGCGATTTTCCGGCGGATGGAATTCTTGATCTTCACCTTGTCGTGCGGCGTGGCCGCTATATCCGCCAGCGGTTCGCCATTGACCGGATCGGTGAGCTTGCCGCCGAGGATCACCATCACTGCCTTGTCATCCAGTTTCACCGCAAGGCGGCCGTCGGACAATGCAGACAAGGAATAAGCCGCCTTGGGGTCGCCGGCATCACCCAATTCGCCGATGACCGCTTCGATGGCGTTGTAGTCGGCGGCTGTGGCAAATTTCGCGATGGTCGCGCGCACCGCCGCTTCGTCTGCGCGGACTGGCAGGGCGGCCGCAGCAAAGGCGATGACGATGAGGGCGAGGCGGAAAATCAGCGGCAAGCATTCGCTCCGTGAAGGCAGGCAGGGTGGTAGCGCGCGGAAGGGTCAGCCGGGCAGCCGAAAAGCCGCCCGGCCGGGTTGCGGTTACTTGGCGTCGCCGAGGCAGGCCTTGGTCTCGGTGTTGTAATTGCCGCATTTGAGTGTGACCCAATCGGCTTCCAGCACCTTTGATTCCGGCAGGAAATCGGTCCAGGCATCGCCCGGCACCAGATCGGGCGTCTTCCACACGGTTTCGAACTGGCCGTCGGCCTGGATTTCACCGATCAGCACCGGTTTGGTGATGTGGTGATTGGCCAGCATCTTGGACATGCCGCCCGAAAGGTTCGGGGCCTCGATTCCCGGCAGCGCGTCGATCACCTTGTCAGGATCGGTCGTGCCGGCCTTTTCAACGGCTTTCACCCACATGTTGAAGCCGATGTAATGGGCTTCCATCGGATCATTGGTCACGCGCTTGTCGTTCTTGGTATAGGCCTTCCAGGTCTTGATGAACTCGGCATTGACCGGCGCATCGGCGGACTGGAAATAGTTCCAGGCGGCGAGATGACCAACCAGCGGAGCGGTGTCGAGACCGGCAAGCTCTTCTTCGCCCACCGAGAAGGCGACAACCGGGATGTCCTCGGCTTTGATGCCGGCATTGCCCAATTCCTTGTAGAAGGGCACGTTGGCATCGCCATTGATGGTCGAAACGACAGCGGTTTTCTTGCCCGCCGAGCCGAATTTCTTGATGTCGGCGACAATGGTCTGCCAGTCGGAATGGCCGAACGGCGTGTAGTTGACCATGATGTCTTCGGGCTTGACGCCCTTGGCGATCAGATAGGCTTCTAGGATCTTGTTGGTCGTGCGCGGATAGACATAGTCGGTGCCGGCCAGCACCCAGCGCTCGACCTTTTCATCGTTCATCAGATAGTCAACCGCCGGAATGGCCTGCTGGTTGGGCGCCGCACCCGTGT
>JBATMU010000189.1:0-1505 GCA_049289995.1 Rhizobiaceae bacterium
ACCGCTGGCGCGCGCTTGTCAATTCGCCGCTTCGAGCATGGCTTTTGTCGGTGCATCTGCCGGAAACAGCATTTCGATTTTAAGATCGGCAAGCGCGATATCATCGGCTGCGCCAATTTGGGCAATCACCGAAAAGAAGGAGAGGACCTGCCCGCCCCAGCGGTAACGCGCCGGCATGACTGCGGCAAGCGGGCCTGCCGCCTCGCCCTGTTGGTCCCTCAAGGCCGCAATGGCGCCATCCAATATTGGATCACCGCCCAGATATGCGCTTTCTGTCTTGAGCCGCGCAATCGTGTGGCGGACCACGTCCGGCCAATTGTCAAACAAGGCGCGCGCTTCGCTCGTCATCATCGCTTCCAAAAGGCTGTCGCCATCTGAAAGCTTGAACAGCGCCATCATGCCCTTGCCCGCGCCATTGGCCGCCATCAACCGCCAATGCCGGTCAAGGATAAAGGCTGGATAGGGATCATGCCTGTCGATGATCCGCTGCATTGCGGCGCGCACCATGGCAATTTCGGCGTCATCCGCCTTGCGGTTCGCATAGAGCGGCGCAAATCCCGCGCCGCCCAGCAATGCATTGCGCGCCGCAAGCGGCATGTCCATCGCCTCGGCAAGCCGCAGCACCATGGCCCGGCTGGGCGCAGCGCGTCCCGTCTCCAGAAACGACACATGGCGGGCCGAAACATCCGCGTCGAGCGCCAGAGCCAATTGGCTGAGCCGCCGCTGTTTGCGCCATGCCGCCAATTGGCCCGAAAACCCGCTTTTCATGACGCATGCTCCTGGGCCGTGATCATGCCAATCTGATGCCGCCGGTCCATTACCTGCAAGGTAATTGTTATCGCGCCGGTTTGGCCTCTTTTAGCCGGCATGGCCGATAGGGCCGCAGATGGAGATTTGCCATGCCAAACCGCGCGTCCACTCTCACCGCCGCCTCGGTTCTGGTCATGCTGTTTGGCGTCATCGTCGCCATTGCCGCCTGGCCGCCTGGCGCAGCGCTTCCGGAATTCTTCATCGACATCCTGTTTTGGCCGCTTGATGGCGCGCAGACCATGGCTGCGCCCGAAACGCGGCTGGTCTCGGCAATTGGCGGCGGTGTCATGGCTGGCTGGGGCATGATGATGCTGATGGTGACGCGGCTCGTTCTGCCGGGCGATCCTCGCCTTGCCAAGCGCTTGCTGCTGATCCCGCTCGGCCTCTGGTGCGCCATTGATTGCACATTTTCTTTGGCCGCCGGTGCGCCGCTCAATGTTTTGGGCAATCTGGCTTTTGCCGGCGCGTTCTGGCTTCCGCTGCGGATGATCGTTTCGGGTGAAGCCGCTGCGGCCGCGCGGAATCTGGAAGCGGGCCGCATCCTTGTGGAAAACCTTTATGCTGGCCGCATTACCATACCGTCCAGCCATTTCCACAAACTGCCGCTGGCACTTGGAATCCCGAAGGATAACAAAATGAAGCTGCCCATCCTGCAACGCCTGAACGCGGCTATCCAACGCGCGGCAGCCTTGGGC
>JBATMU010000190.1:0-1568 GCA_049289995.1 Rhizobiaceae bacterium
GCGTTGACATTCTGCAAAATACCGAGGTGACCGGCATCCGGCGCGGGGCAGATGGCGCCGTGCAGGGCGTGGAAACCTCGCGCGGCTTCATTGGTGCCAAAAAGGTCGGCGTGGTTGCGGCGGGCCATTCCTCGGTCATCATGGAGATGGCCGGCGTGCGCATGCCGCTGGAAAGCTATCCGCTGCAGGCTCTGGTGTCCGAACCGGTCAAGCCCGTCGTGCCCTGCGTGGTCATGTCCAACACCGTGCATGCCTATATTTCGCAGTCCGACAAGGGCGAACTGGTGATCGGCGCGGGCACCGACCAATATGTCTCCTATTCGCAGACCGGCGGCCTGCACATCCTCCAGCACACGCTGGATGCGATTGTCGAAATGTTCCCGATCTTCACGCGCATGAAAATGCTGCGTTCCTGGGGCGGCATTGTCGATGTGACGCCGGACCGTTCGCCGATTCTGGCCAAGACGCCGGTCAAGGGGCTTTACGTCAATTGCGGCTGGGGCACCGGCGGCTTCAAGGCGACGCCGGGTTCCGGCCATGTGTTTGCCCACACCATTGCGCGCGACGAGCCGCATCCAATCAACGCGCCGTTCACGCTGGAGCGCTTCCGCACCGGACGGCTGATTGACGAGGCGGCGGCTGCGGCCGTTGCGCATTGAGGTTTTGATATGCTGCTGATCCGTTGCCCCTATTGCGAAGAAGAGCGCCCGGAACTGGAGTTCCGCAATGCCGGCGAGGCGCATGTCACGCGCTCCGAAGCGATGGCCGAAATTTCGCCCGAGGATTTCGAAAAACTCTTCTTCATCCGCTCCAATCCCAAGGGCGTGATTTTCGAGCGCTGGCGGCACATCCACGGCTGCGCGCGGTTCTTCAACGCGGCCCGTGACACGGTGAGCGACAAGTTCCTCATGACATACAAGGCGGGCGAGGCGAAGCCGGATGTCTCCAAGCTGAAGGGAGGCGCGAAATGACCGAATCCTTCCGCATCCGCCCAGAAGAGGGCGCAAAGCCGGTCCGTTTCACCTTTGACGGCAAGGCGATGACCGGCGTCGAGGGCGATACGCTGGCCTCGGCGCTTTTGGCCAATGGCGTGCACCTGACGGGCCGCTCGTTCAAATATCACCGGCCGCGCGGCATGCTGGGCTTTGGGGCGGAAGAGCCCAATGCGCTGATGGACATTGCGCGTGATGGCGCGCGGCGCACGCCCAATGTGCGGGCCACGGTGCAGGAAATCCATGACGGCATGGCGGCGCTGTCGCAAAACCGCTGGCCATCGCTTTCCCTTGATGTCGGCGCGGTCAACACGCTCGGCGCGCCGTTCTTCTCGGCCGGGTTCTACTACAAGACCTTCATGTGGCCGAAGGCGGCGTGGAAGTCGCTGTACGAACCGTTCATCCGGAAAGCCGCCGGGCTTGGCGTCTCGCCGGACCAGCCGGATCCCGATCACTACGCTTCACGCTTTGCCCATTGCGACGTGCTGGTCATCGGCATGGGAGCGGCGGGGCTTGCTGCGGCTTTGGCGGCGGCCGAGACCGGCGTCAAAGTCATCGTCTGCGACGAACAGGCGG
>JBATMU010000191.1:0-1938 GCA_049289995.1 Rhizobiaceae bacterium
GGCCCACCGCCGCCTGCGCAGCGGCCAGCCGGGCGATCGGCACGCGGAATGGCGAGCAGGAGACGTAATCCAGGCCGATTTCCTCGCAGAAATGGATGGATTTCGGGTCGCCGCCATGTTCGCCGCAAATGCCCATCTTGATGTTGGGCCGGGTTGAGCGGCCCTTTTGCGCGGCGATGCGCATGAGTTCGCCAACGCCGGCAATGTCGAGCGACACAAACGGATCTTCCTCGACAATGCCCTTCTGGCGATAGGTTTCCAGAAACGACGAGGCGTCATCGCGCGAAATGCCGAACGTGGTCTGCGTCAGGTCATTGGTGCCGAACGAGAAGAATTCGGCAGCTTCGGCAATCACCTGGGCGCGGATGGCCGCGCGCGGCAATTCGATCATCGTGCCGGTCAGATAGGTGAAATCGACGCCCGATTCAGCGCGAACGGCGTCCGCCACCGCATCAATGCGGGCCTTCACATAGGCAAGTTCCTTCACCAGGCCGACCAGCGGCACCATGATTTCCGGCACGACCTGGCTGCCGGTCGCCTTGCCTGCCTCGATGGCCGCTTCAAAAATGGCCCGGGCCTGCATTTCGGCGATCTCGGGATAGGAAATGGCCAGACGGCAGCCGCGATGGCCGAGCATCGGGTTGAATTCGTGCAGCGCCTCGGTGCGCAGCCGGAGCTTGTCTTCCGACACGCCCATGGCCTCGGCCACTTCGGCGATTTCCGCCTCGGTCTTGGGCAGGAATTCGTGCAGCGGCGGATCAAGCAGGCGGATGGTCACCGGCAGGCCGGCCATGATTTCGAACAACTCGACAAAATCCGAGCGCTGCATGGGCAACAGCTTGGCAAGGGCATGCCGCCGCCCCGTTTCCGTATCGGCAAGGATCATTTCGCGCATGACAGTGATGCGCTCGTCATCGAAGAACATGTGCTCGGTGCGGCACAGGCCTATGCCTTCCGCCCCGAACGAGCGCGCCATGCGGGCATCGGCGGGCGTTTCGGCATTGGTGCGCACCGTCATGCGCCGGATGTTGTCGGCCCAGGCCATGATGTCGGCGAAATCGCCCGACAATTCGGGCTGCAGCATCGGCACCGTGCCTTTCAGCACCTGGCCGGTCGAGCCGTCTATGGTGATGACATCGCCTTTTTTGAGCTTGGCGCCCATGGCGATCAGCGTGCCCGAACGGGCGTCGATGCGAAGCGCGCCGGCGCCGGACACACATGGCTTGCCCATGCCGCGGGCGACGACCGCCGCGTGGCTGGTCATGCCGCCGCGCGCCGTCAGGATGCCTTCGGCAGCATGCATGCCGTGAATGTCTTCGGGGCTGGTTTCCATCCGTACCAAGATGCATTTGCGGTTCTGGGCGCGCATTTCCTCGGCCTCGTCGGAGGTGAAGACGATTTCACCGGTGGCCGCCCCCGGCGAAGCGGGCAGGCCCATGCCAATGACGATGCGTTCGGCGTCGGGGTCGATGGTCGGATGCAGGAGCTGGTCGAGCGAACCCGGCTCGATGCGGCAAACCGCCTGGCGCTCGGTCAAGACACCTTCGCGCGCCATGTCGGCAGCGATCTTCAGCGCAGCCTTGGCTGTGCGCTTGCCGGAGCGGGTCTGCAGCATCCACAGCCTGCCGTCCTCGATGGTAAATTCGAGATCCTGCATGTCGCGGTAGTGCGCCTCAAGCCGCCCGGCAATGCCGACAAATTCGCCAAAGGCGGCAGGCATCAGCTTTTCGAGCGACGGCTTGTCGGAACCGGCGGCAATGCGAGCGGCTTCGGTGATGTTTTGCGGCGTGCGGATGCCCGCCACCACATCCTCACCCTGGGCATTGACCAAAAACTCGCCATAGAGCTGCTTTTCGCCATTTGCGGGATTGCGGGTGAAGGCGACGCCGGTCGCCGAATTGTCGCCGCGATTGCCGAACACCATGGCTTGGACGGTGA
>JBATMU010000192.1:0-2756 GCA_049289995.1 Rhizobiaceae bacterium
GACTTTGTCAAAGGGGTCTCGCAATGAGCTGCACCTCGAACGGATCCTGCGGCTGCAAGACTGCAGAGACCAAAGCCGAAACAGGCGTTGACGCCGCCCGCCGGGCTTTCCTCAAATTCGGCGCGGCGTTCGCCACCGTGGCGCTGACGCCCACGGTCACGCTGATGGCTTTTGGCGCCGGTGATGCAGCGGCCGCCCCGCAGGAAGCGCTCAATCCAAAAGCGCGCTGGGGCATGTTGATCGACGTGTCCAAATGCGGCGACGGCTGCGATTCCTGCGTGAGCGCCTGCCAGAAGGAAAATGGCTGGAAAGCCCCTGCCAATCTGCTGACCGATGCGCAATGGATCCGCAAGGTCACGCTGACCAATCCAAAAAACCAGACTGTGACCACGCTGCCGATGATGTGCCAGCATTGCGATTCCGCGCCTTGCGTGGACGTGTGCCCGACCGGAGCATCCTTCAAGCGGGCCGACGGCATTGTGCTGGTCGACAAGCACCGCTGCATCGGCTGCCGCTATTGCATGATGGCCTGCCCGTACAAGGCGCGGTCGTTCATCCACGAAGCGCTGGAAGACCAGAAAGAACATGCGCCGCGCGGCAAGGGCACGGTGGAATCGTGCACCCTGTGCGTCCACCGCGTCGATGCGGGCCAGCGTCCGGCCTGTGTTGACGCCTGCTCGGCCGAGGGCGGCGGCGCAATGATGTTCGGCGATTTGAATGATCCGGCCAGCGAAATCGCCATCCGGGTCCGCGAGCTTGCGTCCGTCCAGATCCGTGCCGATCTCGGACTGGATCCGGGCGTCCGCTACATGAACCTGTAAGGAAGCGCGATGTTTCACCCCGTTTACCGCCAGGCCCAGCCCCGCGCTCCGCTTTATGCCATGATGGCCGCCATGGCGGCGCTGCTTGCCGCCGGGCTTGGCTCGGCCTGGTACATGGAGCATCACGGCCATGTGGTGACCGGCATGTCCAATGGCGTGGTCTGGGGCCTGCCGCATGTGTTCGCGATTTTCCTGGTGGTTGCAGCGTCCGGCATTCTCAACATGGCCTCGCTCGCCTCGGTGTTCGGCAAGATGCCCTACAAGCCCAAGGCGCGGCTGTCGGGACTGATGGCGATTGCGCTTCTGGTCGGCGGCCTAGCCGTGCTGGTGCTTGATCTTGGCCGGCCGGACCGGCTGATCGTCGCCATGACGTCCTACAATTTCAAGTCCATCTTTGCCTGGAACATATTCCTCTACACAGGCTTCCTGGCTTTGGTCGGCGCTTATCTCGTCGTGCAGATGACGCGGCGCTGGGAGCATCTGACCCCTAAAGTGGGACTGGCCGCCTTTGTCTGGCGCCTGCTGCTCACCACCGGCACCGGCTCGATTTTCGGCTGGCTGGTGGCACGTCAGGCCTTCAATGCGGCGATGATGGCGCCGCTGTTCATCGCCATGTCATTGTCTTTGGGACTGGCCATCTACATCACCACGCGCATTGTGCTGGATTTTGGCTGCGACCGGTCAATGGGCAGCATGCTGGTGCAGCAGCTTGCCAAGCTGCTCGGCATTTTCGTCGCCACCACGCTCTATTTCACCGCCGTGATGCATGTGACCAATCTCTACTCGGCCTCGCGCATCGGCGTTGAGCGCTTCCTGCTTTGGGATGGCGGGCTTTATCCGCTGTTGTTCTGGGGTGTGCAGGTGGTGCTCGGCGGGCTCATTCCCATAGCCATCGTCTACTCCAAGGCGTTCAACACCAAGCCGCTGATGATCGGCCTTGCCTCGACGCTGGTGGTGATCGGCGGCCTGGCGCAGATCTATGTGATCGTTATTGGCGGCCAGGTCTGGCCGCTGCAGCTGTTCCCCGGCATGGAGGTATCGTCGAGCTTCTCTGATGGCGTGGTGCATGAATATATGCCGACGTTGCCGGAATTCCTGCTCGGGCTGGGCGGCTGGGCTCTGGCGGCGCTGATCACGCTGGTCGGCGTGCATCTCTTGCCGATCCTGCCGGTTGCGGACGCGCCGTCCAATGCCGAAGCGGCTGCCAAGTAGGTTGACCATGGCGCGGCTGTTCATCTCCGCAGCGCACAAATCGTCCGGCAAGACGACGCTTTCGATCGGGCTTGCCGCCAGCCTGAAGGCGCGCGGCCAGAGCCCACAGGTCTTCAAAAAGGGCCCAGATTACATTGATCCGCTATGGCTGGCGCAGGCAAGTGGACGGCCCGTCTACAATCTTGATTTCAATACCCAGACCCCCGAAGAGATCGGTGCGCTTTACGCCAGCCGGCAAAGCCCGGATGGCTTCAACCTGATTGAGGGCAACAAGGGCCTGCATGACGGCGTGGACGTTCTGGGCAGCGATTCGAGCTCCGCTCTGGCCAAGCTTCTCGATGCGCCGGTGGTGCTGGTCATCGATGCACATGGCATGACGCGCGGCATCGCACCCTTGCTGATGGGCTATCAGGTCTTTGATCCGGCGGTGAAAATCGCGGGTGTCGTGCTCAACCAGGTGGCGACGGCCCGGCAGGAGTCCAAGCTGCGCGCGGCGATCGAGACCTACACGGACATCAAGGTGCTGGGCGCTTTGCCCCGCTCGCCAGCGGTGATCGTCAAGGAACGGCATCTGGGGCTGACCACGCCGGGGGACGCCGAAGGGGCGCCGGTCCGCATTGAAGCCATCAGGCGGATGATCGAAAGCCATGTTGATATTTCCGCGCTTGAAGCGATCGGCCGCACGGCTTCGCGCCTGGCCAATGTGGTGCTCCTGCCAGCGGC
>JBATMU010000193.1:0-2166 GCA_049289995.1 Rhizobiaceae bacterium
GTGGTGGCTCTATCAGACGGTAGCGAACTTCTCGTCAACGACCGGGTCACTGTCGGCCAATGAGTCCGGTAGACGCCCTTGACCTTGTACAACTGGCCATGTGGACAGTCATCGTCATGTCCGCGCCTGCCGTTCTGCCGGCTATGATCATCGGTGTCGTCATCGCCCTTGTTCAAGCGCTGACCCAGGTTCAGGAGGTCACCCTGACCTTCGTTCCGAAAATCATGATCGTCTTCTTGTCAAGCGCGCTCGCCGCACACTTCATCGGCAACCAGATCAATGGTTTTGTGACCGTTATATTCGACCGCATCGCCTCCGGATTCTGATCGCGAAAACGGTCCTGCACAAGTTTCAAGCGCTACGTGGAATGCGCAATTAAACGAACAGGGCAGCAAATGGCACTCTTGGCAACGGCTGATGCTCCCCGTGCGCGCATGCCGACCGACGTTAGCTTTGCACTTGGCATCGTCTTCATCCTCAGCATTCTGTTTCTGCCTATTCCTGTCATCCTGATTGATTTCGGTCTCGCGATTTCCTTGTCCTTCTCCGTGCTGATTCTTATGGTTGCCCTGTGGATCACGCGTCCGCTGGACTTCTCTGCTTTCCCAATCATCCTTTTAATCTCCACGATGCTGCGCCTTTCGCTTAACATCGCGACGACGCGCGTCATCCTGTCTCACGGTCACGATGGGGCTGACGCGGCCGGCTACGTCATTAGCGGCTTTTCGCGCTTCGTTATGGGCGGGGATTTTCTCATCGGCGTCGTTGTTTTCACTATTCTGGTTATTGTAAACTTCGTCGTCATCACGAAGGGTTCAACCCGGATTGCAGAAGTCGGCGCTCGTTTTACGCTGGACGCCATTCCTGGAAAGCAGATGTCAATCGATGCCGATTTGTCGGCTGGTATCATTGATGAAAAGGTCGCCCAAGCCAGACGCCGCGAACTCGAGGAGGAAAGCGCGTTCTTTGGTTCGATGGACGGTGCATCAAAGTTTGTACGCGGTGACGCAGTTGCGGGCCTTATTATCACAGCTGTCAATGTGTTTGGTGGTATTGTCATCGGGATGGTCCGCCACGGGATGACAATCGCGGAATCTGCGGAGGTCTTTGTCGCACTCTCTGTTGGTGACGGCATTGTCACCCAGATGCCGGCGTTGATAGTTTCACTCGCCGCCGGTTTGATCGTCTCCAAAGGTGGCACGCACGGCTCGGCGGACTCCGCCGTCCTCAAGCAGTTAGGCGGCTATCCTCGCGCGCTGTTTGTCGCCGCCGCGCTGCTAGCCTGCCTCGCAATTATGCCCGGCCTCCCGGCCTTTCCGTTTCTCGTTATAAGTGCCTTGATGGCCTCTGTTGGGGTTCACATCACCCGCATGCGCCAGCAAGATGCGCAAGACTTTCAGAAGACGAAGGATGATACTAAACGCGCCACCGACGCGGCAGAAGACGGTTCCGTCAAACAATTGCTCAAGTCTTCAGAAATTGAACTGGTCCTGGGCAAGCAACTGGCTTCAAGCATGATTTCCGGGCAGCAGGAGTTGGCTTTCCGCATGACCAAGATGCGGAAGAAATTTGCTGCGGAGTTCGGTTATATCGTTCCGGAGGTGAAGGTCAGTGAAGATTTTCAGGTCCCGGCAAAATCCTATGTCATCAAGATTCACGGCACGGCTATTGCTACTTATGAATTGCGTATCGATGAAGTTCTGGCCTTGATCGGCAACGGGCCGATCCCGGACTTGCCCGGTGAAATCGTCAAAGAGCCGGCTTTCGGCATGCGCGCCTTGTCGGTGCCGAAAGGCTTTGCAGAAGACATGCGCCGGCTCAACATTCAGTCGGTCGACAATATATCGGTCATCCTTACCCATCTGAGTGAAGTCATCCGCACCAACTTGTCGCAGCTTCTTTCCTACCGCGATATGCGAGCGTTGATAGACCGGCTGGATCCTGAATATCGCAAGCTCACCGACGAAATCTGTACGAGCCACATGACATATCCCGGTCTGCTGGCGATCTTGAAATCCTTGCTGGCCGAGCGCGTTTCAATCCGCAATCTGCACCTGATCATCGAAGCAATTGCCGAAGTCGCGCCGCATATGCGCCGAACAGAGAAAATCGTTGAACATGTGCGCATGCGCATTTCGCAACAGTTGTGTGGCGACATAGCCCAGA
>JBATMU010000194.1:0-4615 GCA_049289995.1 Rhizobiaceae bacterium
CACGGAAACCGTGGCGGCGCTTGCGGACAAGCTTTGAGGGTTGATAAGTGCGCTTCATTTGTTTCAATACCGCGGAGTGCGGCCCTTCTTGGGTCTGCCGCGAATTCGGCAGGAGCGTTTTCTTGACGCGTGACCCCTGTTCCCTGCGCAACACAAGCTGCGCCGGACCCCTGGGCCCGAGCGTGGCGGGCTTATAGGCACAGGCGTTGGGCGAGTCAATTCCGGCTGCGAGTGGCCAATTCGGGCGATTTTGCCGTCACGCAATGGTGAACGGGGATTGGTGGTTCCACAATTCAAGGTGAGCGGCCCTTCAAGGCCTTGCGCAGCGCAGCGCAAAACGACATCACCAAGTCAATGGCGGTCAGAAAAACCGCCAAAAACGGGCGAGGCCGAAGAAAAACATGAATCCGCCGGCACAAAACTCCGCAACAGCCGGCAGGATTGCGCGGTTTTTGCCGCTGGTGCTTGTCGCCGCCGGGCTGGGCCTGGGCTATGCCATGGGCTGGCAGCACTACCTTTCCCTGAGCTATCTTGCCGAAGGCGGAGAATCGCTGAAACGCATGGCGGCTGCCAATCCGGTGCTTTCCATGGCCGCCTATTTCGTGATCTATGTTCTGGCCGTTGCCTTCGCTTTTCCCGCAGCCTCCGTCCTGACCGTATTTGGCGGCTATTTGTTTGGCTGGCTGGCCGCATTTCTCTTGGTGATCTTTTCCGCCACTCTGGGCGCAACGCTGCTGTTTTGGGCTGCGCGTTCGGCATTTGGCGGCTTTCTGCGCGAAAAAGCCGGGCGCTTTGCCGCGGGGCTGGCCGATGGCATCGAAAAGGATGCATTCGGCTATTTGCTGGTGCTGAGGCTGGCGCCGGTCCTGCCGTTTTTTGTGGCCAACATTGCGCCAGCCCTGTTCAAGGTCAGCACGCGCACCTTCGCCATTACCACTTTTATTGGCATCCTGCCCGGAGTTGCCGCCTATACCTATCTTGGCGAGGGTGTTGAAAGCGTGCTGCAAAACGCGAAGGTGTCAGGAAAGGCCGCCAGCCTGTCCGATCTCGCAACGCCGGAAATCACGCTGGCCTTCATTGCAATTGCCGCCGTGGCGGGCCTCGCAATGATCGTCCGCAAATATCGCCAGAGCGCCGGAAGGGCTTCGAAATGACGACAATACTCAAACCCGACATTTGCGTCATTGGCGCAGGATCCGGCGGCCTGTCGGTTGCTGCCGCCGCCGCATCGTTTGGCGTCAGCGTCGTGCTGGTCGAAAAGCACAAGATGGGCGGCGACTGCCTCAATACCGGTTGCGTGCCATCAAAAGCCCTGCTGGCGGCGGCCAAGCAGGCGCACACCATGCGCAGCGGCGCGCCGTTTGGCATAGCACCCGTCGAGCCCGAAGTGGATTTCCGCGCCGTCAAGCGCCATGTCCGCAGCGTCATCGACGCCATCGCGCCCAATGATTCCGTCGAACGCTTCACCGCCCTTGGCGTCAAGGTGATAGAGGCCGAAGGGCGATTTGCCGGCAAGCGGACAGTTCAGGCAGGCGATTATGAAATCCAGGCGCGACGGTTCGTCATCGCCACCGGCTCCCGCGCTTTCATTCCGCCGATTCCGGGTCTGGAAAGCGTGCCATACCTGACCAATGAAACGCTGTTTGACGAGACAAGGCGGCCCGCCCATCTCATCATCATCGGCGGCGGGCCGATCGGCATGGAAATGGCGCAGGCCCATCGCCGCCTTGGCAGCGACGTCACCGTCATTGAAGCCTTCGCCGCGCTTGGCAAGGATGATCCGGAATTGGCGGGCATCATCCTTTCAAAACTGCGCCATGAGGGCGTGTCGATCCATGACCGGACGAAGGTGGCGCGGGTCGAGCCGCGCGGCAAAACGGGCGTGCGGGTGCATGCCGAAGGTCCGGACGGCCCCGTCATCATCGACGGATCCCATCTCTTGGTGGCGGCGGGCCGCGCCGTCAATGTCGAAGGCCTTGGTCTTGAAACGGCGGGGATTGCCTTTGACCGCAGGGGCGTGACCGTCAACGCCGGGCTGCGCAGCACAAACCGCCGGGTTTATGCCGTTGGCGATGCGGCAGGCAGCCTGCAATTCACCCATGTGGCAGGTTATCATGCCGGCGTCGTGTTGCGCGCGTTGTTGTTCCGCCTGCCGGCCAAAGCCAGCATGAAGGCCGTGCCATGGGTCACCTATACCGATCCGGAACTGGCCAATGTCGGCATGACCGAGGCCGAAGCCTTGAAAACCGGCAAAAAGCTGTCGATCCTGCGCTGGCCCTATTCGGAAAATGACCGCGCTCTGGCCGAGCGCAAGACCGATGGCCTCATCAAGCTCATCGCCGACAAGCGCGGCCGCCTCTTGGGCGCGGGCATTGCAGGCGCTGGGGCCGGCGAAATGATAGGCCTGTTTGCGCTCGCCCTGTCCAAGGGCATGGGCGTGCGCGACCTGACGGGCTATGTCGCGCCCTATCCGACGCTGGGCGAGATCGGCAAGCGCGCCGCTGTCACCCATTTTGCGCCTGCTGCCCGCAGCCCGCTGGTGCGCCGCGTCATCGGCTTTTTGCGCCGCTTTGGTTGAAACCCGGAGGTTTTGCAAAATCGGCACTTGCGCTATTGTGGAGCGCAGAAACGGACGCTGATCCATGCCCGAAGGCCATGAGGACACCGAGTTGCAAGGCGAGGCGCGCGTGCCGCTGGTGCGCGGGCTGTCGGCCAAGCTGCTGGTACTGACGGCGCTGTTCGTGCTTCTGGCCGAAGTGCTGATCTTTGTGCCGTCGGTCGCCAATTTCCGCCTGCGCTATCTCGAGGACCGGCTGAACACCGCAGCGGTTGCGGCCTCCGTCTTCACCGAAAACAATGTCACCGCCCCGCCGCAGGTGCTGCCATCCGAAGTGCTTTTGGCGGCGGACGCCATGGCGGTGGTCGAACGCGACGGCGATGCCTCGCGTCTCATCACCATCACCGAAATGCCTGCCGCCATTGACCAGATCGTCCGTCTTGACCAGTCCGGACCCGTCAAGGCCATTGGCGATGCCTTTGCCGAACTGTTTTTCGGCGGCGGCATGACGCTCCGGGTCATCGGGCCGGTCGGTGCCTCCGGCAAGCAGATCGAACTGGTCATGGGCGACGGCAAGCTGCGCGCCGCCATGTTCACCTATGCGCGCAATGTCGCCGTGCTCTCGCTCATCATTTCGCTGATTACCGCCATTTTGGTCTTTTCGGCCATCAACGCCATCATGATTCGCCCGGTGCGTCTGATGACCCGCGCCATGCTACGCTTTGCCGAAGCCCCTGATGACCGCTCGCGCATCATCGTGCCGGAAGCCCGCTCCGACGAACTGGGCGTCGCCGAGCGCGAACTGGCCGCCATGCAGGAGCGCCTGCACAAGACGCTGGGCGAACAGAAGCACCTCGCCGATCTTGGCCTCGCGGTCTCCAAGATCAACCACGACATGCGCAACATCCTGGCCGCCGCGCAATTGATGTCCGACCGGCTGGCCGCCGCCAAGGACCCGTCCGTACAGGCATTCGCGCCCAAACTGGTGCGCACGCTCGACCGGGCCGTCGCCTATACTGAAAGCGTGCTCGCTTATGGCCGCGCCCAGGAGCCGCCGCCGCAGCGCCGCAAGCTACGCCTTCGGCCGGTTGTGGAAGATGTGTTCGGCCTGGTGGGCGATGGCAGCGGTGTGACCCTCATCAATGATGTCGATGTCGGCTTCGAGATCGAGGCCGATTCCGAACAGATGTTCCGCGTCCTGTCCAATCTGGCGCGCAATGCCATTCAGGCCATGACCGCCGACGCTGACCGCGCCCTTGTCCGTACGCTGACCATCAGCGCCACGCTGGCCGCCGGCGCGCCGAAGGTGTTCGTCACCGACACCGGCCCCGGCCTGCCCAAACAGGCGCGCGAAAACCTGTTTTCGGCCTTTCGCGGCTCGGCGCGGGCCGGCGGCACCGGGCTTGGCCTCGCTATTGCCCAGGAACTGGTGCGCGCCCATGGCGGCCTGCTCGAGCTTGTCGAAAGCCGCGGCGGGCATACGGTTTTCGCCTTCACCATTCCTGGCGAAACCGTGCGGCTGGAAGATGCCCGCGCGGCCTTGCGCCGCCCGGCCTGAGCGCAATATTGCCCGGCGCCCCGGGAAACCGGGTTTGAAAGGCGCAGGTCTTGGCGGCAATCGCAAGGTTCGCAAAGCCAAAGGCCTGGCGCCGTCTTGCCCGTTCACAGCACTTTTGGCGGCCCGGTTTGGGTTAGCGCTTGCAATTGTGCCCGGCACTCTGTAGGGAACGCCTCGTTTCCGGCCTTTGCCGGGCCTTGCGGTTTCGCAGGGCCGATGAAACAGGCGCCCGTAGCTCAGCTGGAGAGAGCACCAGACTACGAATCTGGGGGTCAGGAGTTCGAATCTCTTCGGGCGCGCCATTTCCTCCAATGAAATGTGATGCAAGGGCGCGAGGGACGTTGCAGCCCCCTACAGCAATCCCCCATCGGCGATGATTGTCTGCGCGGTGATGGCGCTTGAGGCGCCGGATGCCAGAAACAGGCAGGGGCCGACCATTTCTTCGGGCTGCAGCGGGCGCTTGAGGCACTGGCGTTCGATGAATTTTTCAAGCTTTTCCG
>JBATMU010000195.1:0-1540 GCA_049289995.1 Rhizobiaceae bacterium
TGTTTGTGGTCGCCAATGCGCCCCTACCCGTCCTTCGGACCCCCCGCAAGCGGAGGAGGGACGGGGTGGGGGCCGGCAATCAAACCCGCAAACGCCTTGACGCGAAATGCTTCAGCCCCCTTCCCCCAGCCAGCCGCCCGCCCTATTCTCGCCCGATGACCCCCGCCTCCGTCCTTGCCTTCTGGTTTGCCGAACACGGCCCCGACGACTGGTTTTCCGGCTCGGCCGCCTTTGATGCAGAAGTCACAGCCCGGTTTTCCGAAACGCTGGCCTGCGCGGCGGCCTGCGAATTGTGGGCTTGGCGCGATACGCCGGACGGGCGGCTGGCCGAAATCATCGTGCTCGACCAGTTCTCCCGCCAGATCCATCGCGGCAGCCCGCAAGCCTTCGCAACTGATCCGCTGTCGCTGGCTCTCGCCCAGGAAGCCGTGCGCGCCGGTGACGATCTGAAAATATCCGCTGACCGGCGCATGTTTCTCTACATGCCCTTCATGCATTCGGAATCACTTGTTGTGCACGCCGATGCCATGCGGCTGTTCTCGAGCCTTGGCAGTGACGGCGCATTGAAAGCTGAACAAGGCCATGTCGAAACGCTCACACGCTTCGGGCGCTATCCCAAGCGCAACGCGGTGCTGGGCCGCGCTTCGACACCCGAGGAAGACGACTATATCACTGAGAGCGGCAACCGGATGTTCTGACAGCATGGCCAACACGGATTTCACTGCAACCAAGGCGCAGTTCATCCTGCCGCCGGATCATGTCTATCTCGACGGCAATTCGCTCGGGCCGCTGCCGAAAGCGGCCATGGCGCGCATGGCGCAAACCCTTGAGGCCGAATGGGGCGGCATGCTGATTTCCGCATGGAACACGGCAGGCTGGATGGACAAGGCGCTGGTGCTGGGCGACCGCATCGGACGATTGATCGGCGCGCCTTTGGGCACGGTCGTGGTTGGCGAAACGCTGACGGTGCGCATTTATCAGGCCTTGTCTGCCGCGCTTTCGCTGCGCCCGGACCGCAGGATCATCCTTTCCGACACCGGCAATTTCCCGTCCGATCTCTATGCCGCCCAGGGCCTGATCGGCGCGCTCGGCAAGGGTCACCGGCTGATGACCGTGCCGCCGGACTTGCTGGAGCAGACAATTTCGGAAAGCGTCGCCGTGGTGCTGGTCACCGAGGTGGACTACCGCACCGGCCGCCGCCACGCCATGGACCGGATCATAGCGCGCGCCCATGCCTCCGGGGCGCTGGTGATCTGGGATCTCGCCCATTCGGCCGGCGCATTTCCGGTCGACGTGTCCAAAGCCGATTTCGCGGCGGGCTGCACCTACAAATATCTCAACGGAGGTCCCGGCGCGCCGGCATTTCTGTATGTGCGGCCCGATCTTGCCAATTCCATTACCCCTGCCCTTCAAGGCTGGCTCGGTCATGCCGCACCCTTTGCCTTTGATCCCGTCTACAAGCCCGCCCCCGGCATTGCCCGAATGCGCATCGGCACGCCGCCCATCCTGCAATTCGCCGCCCTCGAGGCCGCGCTTGATG
>JBATMU010000196.1:0-2053 GCA_049289995.1 Rhizobiaceae bacterium
CCGCCGGCCCGCGCCGCGCCGCGCCGCAGGAATGCGGCCATGACCGGCCCGCTGTCGGCCATCGCATAATTGGCTGGAGCCGGATGTCCTGAACGCATCATGTCTTCCCCGTTGCCCGGCCGCGCCAGCGCGCAGCGGAATCACGGCGAAACTGCCATGCGGAAGGTTAAGGCCGCATTAACCATGCGGCCCGGCCTGGAAATTCAGCATGGGCTCACAGCCCCCTGATGTCGCTTTCCGGATTGGCGCCGATCTTGTGGATCGACAAATCGGCCCCGCGCATTTCCTGCTCTTCGGTCAGGCGAAGGCCGGTCACCCGCTTGATGATCCCATAAACGAGCAGGCCCGCGCCCAGCGCATAGCCAGCCCCGGCCAGCGAGCCGACAAGCTGCGATACAAGCGAGACGCCGCCCATGCCGCCCAGCGCCTCTTGCCCGAACACGCCCGCCGCAATGCCGCCCCACAGCCCGCACAGCCCGTGCAGCGGCCAGACGCCGAGCACATCGTCAATGCGCAGCTTTTCCTGGCACCAATGGAAGCCGCGCACGAAAATGATCCCGGCTGCCGCCCCGACCACCAGCGCGCCGGCCGGATGGAAGAGATCCGAGCCCGCACATACCGCCACAAGTCCGGCCAGCGCCCCGTTATGGACAAAGCCCGGATCATTGCGCCCGGCAATCAGCGCCGAAAGGATGCCGCCGATCATCGCCATCAGCGAATTCATCGCCACAAGGCCCGTCGCCGTGCCCGCCGATTGCGAGCTCATTACGTTGAAGCCGAACCAGCCGGTGCACAAGAGCCATGAGCCGAGCGCCAGCCACGGAATGGACGAGGGCGGCGTCGGATGCGACTTGCCTGACTTGGTGTAGCGGCCCAGCCGCGGCCCGAGCAGCGTCACGGCCCCGAGCGCAATCCAGCCGCCGACCGCATGCACGACAATCGAGCCGGCAAAATCATGGAACGGCGCGCCGAACGCCGCCTTCAGCATGTCTTGAATGCCGAAATTGCCGTTCCAGACCACGCCTTCGAACAACGGATAGATGAGGCCCACCAGCGCGGCGGTGGCTGCCCCCTGCGGCCCGAAACGCATGCGCTCGGCAATGCCGCCCGAGATGATGGCCGGAATGGCGGCGGCAAAGGTGGTGAGGAAAAAGAATTTCACCAGCGTGAAGCCCTGTGGCGCAAACGCCGTGCCTTCGGCGCCCGACAGCGTTGCCGCACTGGCGAAAAACGTCACGCCATAGGCAATCGTGTAGCCGATCAGGAAATAAGCCAGGGTGGAAATGGCGAAATCGGCAAGGATTTTCACCAGCGCGTTGACCTGGTTCTTGTGGCGCACGGTGCCTGCCTCAAGGAAGGCAAAGCCGCCATGCATGGCAAACACCAGGATTGCCCCCATCAGGACGAAGAACACGTCCGTTCCGCTCTGTGAAGCCTGCATGATGACACCCCTCCGCCGCGCGCCGCATGTTTGCGGCCGTCTTTGGCTGGGATGCATCCAAATGCCGTGCCAAGTGCTGATTCCGGGCAGACAAGTGCCGGTTTTCAGGGCAGATGACGATTTTCACGCCAAAGGCTGCGCAGCCTGCCTGTTTTATAGGCGGATTGCACAGCCGATTGACGTTTATTGCGGCAGGCGGACCCTTGGGGAAGCCCGCCTGCCCGCGCCCGGTCAGTTGTAGGCGCGCTCGCCATGCGACGAGATGTCCAGGCCTTCGCGTTCCTGCTGTTCGGTCAGGCGAAGCCCGATGACCGCCTTGATCAGGTAGAGTGCGACCAGCGAAACCACCGCCGACCAGACCACCGCCACGATCACCGCGATCGCCTGCGTCATGAACTGGCCGGAGATCGAGTAGTCCGCGCCGCCCACACCGAAGCCGTTGAGCGCCGGGGAGGCGACAATGGCCGTGCCGAGCGCGCCGACAATGCCGCCAACGCCATGCACGCCGAACACGTCGAGCGAATCGTCATATTTCAGCATGGGCTTGAGCGAAATGACCGCCCACAGGCAGACCGCGCCGGCCACCGCACCCAGCGCTACCGCGCCGACCGT
>JBATMU010000197.1:0-6956 GCA_049289995.1 Rhizobiaceae bacterium
GTCAAGGTGCATTGACCGGCGCGGCGGCAATTGATTGATTGGCGCACCTTCTGCGGAACTTTTCAGGGCCAAGCGCGCATTCAACCTGCCCAATATGCTGACCTATGCGCGGATCTTCGCCGTGCCGCTGGTGGTCCTTTGCTTTTTCGCGGAAGGACGCCTGAACTCCAGTGATTTCGCCCGCTGGACGGCATTGTCGATCTTCCTTTTGGCGAGCATCACCGATTTCCTTGACGGCTATCTGGCCCGCATCTGGCAGCAGACTTCAACCATTGGCCGCATGCTTGACCCGATCGCCGACAAATTGCTGGTGGCGACCTGCCTGCTCCTCTTGGCAGCCGACACCGACCGGACAATCGCCGGCTGGTCACTGTGGGCGGCCATCATCATCCTTTGCCGGGAAATCCTGGTGTCCGGCCTGCGCGAATATCTGGCTGATCTGAAAGTCTCCGTGCCGGTCACCAATCTGGCCAAATGGAAAACCGCCATCCAGATGGTGGCCATAGCCTTTCTTCTGGCCGGACCGGCGGGCGAAAAAGTCCTGCCCTATACGATTGAAATCGGCATAGTGCTCCTGTGGATTTCGGCAATAGTTACGCTTTACACCGGCTATGACTATTTCCGGGCCGGCCTCAAGCATGTGCTGGACGATTAGCCCGGCGACAGGAAGGACTGTGCCATGAGAATGGTCTATTTCGCCTGGGTGCGCGAACGCATCGGCAAGGACGCGGAAGAACTCGACATACCCGAACATGTCCATACCGTGCGCGAACTTCTGTCATGGATGAAAACGCTCGGCGAAAACTATGAAGCGGCGCTGGCCCATGCCGATTCCATCCGCGTCGCGCTCGACATGGAACATGTCCATCATTCCGAAAAGCTCGGAACTCCGGTTGAAATTGCCCTGTTCCCGCCCATGACAGGCGGCTGACAATGGACCGGACGGCAATCAAGATTTGCGTCCAGGCCGGAGATTTTGATCAGGCGGCGGAAACCGCCCTGCTGACTGCGGGCCGCACGGACATTGGTGCGATTGCCGCTTTTATCGGCCTCTGCCGCGATGAGGACGGACGCCTCTCGGCGCTCGAACTCGAACATTATCCCGGCATGGCAGAGGCTGAAATCCGTCGCATTGCCGAACAGGCTGCGGAACGCTGGCCGCTGAGGGGATTGACCATCATTCACCGGCACGGAAAAATCGCGCCGGGCGGGCAAATCGTTCTGGTTCTTGCAGCGTCCAGCCACAGGGAGGCAGCGTTTTCCGCCGCTGCCTTTTTGATGGATTATCTCAAGACAAGGGCGCCGTTCTGGAAAAAGGAACACCTTCTTGATGGCACTGAAGGCATTTGGGTCGGTGCCCGCGCGCATGATGACGCCGCCGCGTCGCGCTGGCTGGCGGCAGGAAGCCGCGAAGAAGAACCAAAGGGCCCTGCGGGCAAATAAACTATCGCAGCGTTAAACCTGCATTTACCCAGCCAATCAATCGGCAGCTGTATTAGCAATTGCGCAATCCCTGTTCGACTAGTGTTCACCCGGGCAAGTCAGGCTGGGTTGAAATGAACACTGTCGTGGAATTCGCAGGAATACTCGGAGAAAACACCGACTGGCTCGTGTCAGCCAATGTGATTTTCTCGGTGCTTCTGTGCCTCTGGATCCTGCGATACCGGGCGCTTTATCTGAAATGGCGCCAGCAGGCTGCCGATTCCAAGGCGCTGATCGACAATCTTGCCGAAGGCGTCTACCGGTCGAATATCGAGGGCCAGCTGCTTTGCGCCAACGCGGCCCAGGTGCGGCTGAACGGCTATTCCACCGAGGCGGAACTGATTGCCTCGGTCAAGGATGTCGCGTCCGAATGGTATGTCGAGCCTAACCGGCGCGCCGAGTTTCAAGCCATTCTGGCGCGTGACGGACACGTCCGGGACTTCATTTCGGAAATCTACCGTCACAAGACACGCGAGCGGATCTGGATTTCGGAATGCGCGCATCTGATGCGTGATCAGGCGACCGGACTTGCTGTCGGTTATGAAGGTTCGGTGCGCGAAATCACCCACACCGTGCAGAAAGCACAGCTCGAAGACAGGCTGCGCAAGCTGGCGGACCAGGTGCCGGGCGGCTTGTTCCAGCTCGTGCTCCGCCCGGACAACAGCTTTCATGCTCCCTATGTCTCGTCCGGTTTCATGCGTCTCTATGGGCTGGCGGAAGGCGAATCGATTGCAGATGCCGCGCCGTTGCTTGAATGCATTCACCCCGATGACCGCGAGGCCCACGTCGCCCGCGTGCTGGAATCGGCGGAAACGCTCAATCCGTTCAGCCATGAATACCGGCTGGTTATCAATGGCTGCGAAAAATGGGTGACAAGCCATGCCACGCCGGAGCGCGTCGGCGAGGATATCGTTTGGAGCGGCTATGTCGGCGACACATCCGCCCGCAAGAGCTATGAAATTTCCATCGAGACGCTGGCCTATTTCGACACGCTGACCGGTCTGCCCAACCGGCGCATGCTGCTGGACCGCTTGTCGCAAGCCGCCGCCGGCTGCGCGCGCCGCAAGGATCTGGGTGCGCTGCTGTTTGTCGATCTCGACAACTTCAAGGCACTCAACGACACATTCGGCCATGACGCCGGCGACGACTATCTCGCCGAAGTGGCCAAACGCCTGCGCAGCGTGGTCCGCAAAAACGATACCGTGGCACGCATTGGCGGCGACGAGTTTGTCATCATCATCGAGGATATTGGCGCCGACCGCGAAAATGGCCCGAAGCGGGCGGAAATCACGGCGCAGAAGGCGCTGGACGCCTTGCGTGCACCGGTTCACCTCGGCAGCGTGCGCTATAACGGATTTGCCAGCATCGGCATTGTGATCTTTGATGGCACTGAAACCCGCGTCGACGAGTTGCTCAAGCGGGCTGATCTGGCCATGTATGAAGCCAAGGCAGCAGGCCGCAATGGCATCATCACTTTCAATCCGGAAGCGCTGAGCCGCGAAGCCGACCGCTCAAAGCTGTTGCAAGATCTGCGCGAGGCGATACTGGCGGGCGATCTCGATTTGCATTTCCAGCCGCAGGTCAACCGGCACGGCGCAATCTGCGGCGCCGAGGCTTTGGTGCGCTGGGCCCATCCCGTGCATGGTCTCTTGACGCCGGAACGCTTTGTGCCAATGGCCGAGCAGAGCGGACTGGGCGAAGCACTGAGCGCGGCCGTTTTGGCAAATGGCATCAAGACATTGGCGCGCTGGCAGGCGGACCCCGCCACTAGCCATCTGAAACTCTCGCTCAACGTCAATGCGACAGCCTTTGCCAATGGCCAGTTCGGTGCGCTTCTGAAGCGGCAGGTCGCCGAGAGCGTGGTTGACGCCAGCGCCTTGACCCTCGAGTTCAGCGAAAAGCTGCAGACCCGCGACAAGGAGCAACTCGCCGCGCGCATGAACGACATCAAGGCGCTGGGCGTGCGTTTCTCGCTGGATGATTTCGGGGCGGGCTATTCCTCCATCGCCAACATGAAGGCCCTGCCCTGGGACGAAGTAAAAATCGACGGGGCCTTTGTTGCCGATATTGAAAACAGCGAGCATGGCGGCGCATTGGTGCGCACCATTCTGGCCATGGCCAAGTCACTCGGGTTGGCTGCAGTCGCCGAGCATGTCGAAAGCGAAAAACAGGAATCGCTGCTGCGCGCCTATGGCTGCGATCTTTTTCAGGGCTATCTCTATGCCGGCGCGCTCAACGCCGAAGCCTTTGCCCACCATGTCCGTGCAGACAAGTCAGCGGTCACATCGCTGAAACGGGCTTAGCCGGATCAGGCAAAGGCAAAGTCGCTGTCCCATTCAAGCTGCCAGAGGTGCAGGCCCTCGAGCAGGACCGTGCCAGAACCAAGAAACATCAATACACCGGCCGAGGTCTCAATCGTGTTGGCTTGAAGGGCTGCCAGCGTCATGTCGGTTGCCGTGAAATCAAGCACGTCATGGCCGTTGCCGAAATCACGGATCGTATCAGCACCATTGCCATAGTCGAACCTGATGCGGTCATCGCCTGCGCCCAGCCAAAAATCATCGTTTCCAGTGCCGAGCACGACAAAATCGTCACCGTCACCCGCGAAAACCTGGTCATCGCCGTCTTCGCCCCAGATGACGTCATTGCCCCCGCCGCCTGAAATGTAGTCATTGCCGCCGCCGCCATAGAGCTGGTCATTGCCAGCGCCGCCAAACACGCCGTCGTTTCCCGCGCCGCCGCCGACGATGTCATCACCGCGGCTGCCATCCAGCACATCGTTTCCATCAAAACCATGCAAAGTGTCATTGCCGTCCATGGCGAATATCTGGTCATCGCCGAGGCCGCCCGAAAGGACATTGGCGTCATTGGATCCGATCAACACGTCATTGTGGCTTGAACCCGTGACGTTCTCGATGCCGGTCAGCGTGTCGCCGTCCGAGGCCGTGCCATTGTAGAGATTGACAACAACGCCAATCGACGATCCGCCATAGTCGGCCAGATCGATGCCCGCGCCGCCGTCGAGCCAGTCCGCCCCTGCCCCGCCATCAAGTGTATCGTCGCCATCACCGCCAAGCAGGCTATCAGCGCCGTCATTGCCTTCGAGCAGGTCATTGCCAGCGTTGCCGGACAGGATGTTGCCTTGGGTGTCGCCTTCAAGGCGGTCATTTCCATTGCCGCCAGCCGCATTCTCGATTGAGACCAGTTCTGCGCGGACCTGGATGAAGTCGGCGTTGATGACGGCATTGCTGGCAATGCCGTTCGCCAGGTCGACATGTACGCCATTCTCCTGTCCGGCAAAGCTCACCGTGTCGGAACCCATGCCGCCGAAAACCAAATCGTTGAATCCCGACATCATGACCGTCATGCCGGGCATCAGCACATCATCGCCGTTGCCGCCAGCCAGCCGGTTGACCGAATTGGTGCCGATGAGAATGTCATTGCCCGAGCCGCCTGAGGCGTTCTCTATGGAAATCAGCGTTGCCCGTATACGTTCACCCAGCACATCGACAAGACTGGCGGCGGTACCGGCAGTCAGGTCAATTTTAACGGCAACCGACATGCCGTCATAGCTGACGGTATCGAAGCCGTCGCCGCCGTTCACAACATCGCCATAAGGATCGTAAAAATTGGCATAGCCCGGCTGCAACACGTCATCGCCGCCATAGCCGTTCATGGTTTCAAAAAAGCTGGTGCCGATGATCGTGTCGTGGCCAGCCAGAAGAAAATCGAGAATTGAAGCCGAATTGTCGATGACGTCCTGAAAGGACACGCCCAAGCCGGATATGTCGTAATAGGTATTGGCGGTATGTGAATCGACACCTGCCGTGTAGCTGAAGCTTTCAACGATACCCGTGGCTGTGCGTGTGGACAGGTCCGGTCCTGCGCCCGAATCCGGCGTGATGGACAATCCGGATCCCGTCAGCGTGAACGTGCGCATTACTTGAATGGGCGCGGCGGGCGACACTGCGCTTAAGACCGCTGAGCTTCCGCCCAATCCGATGGAAGCGAAGTCCCAGCCGCCGAAATCGACATCCGGCATGCTGCCGGCGGACTGGCCGTACATCGAACCGACCGCACGAACGATAACAAGCGCCATTTCAGCCCCCAAACCTTGCAACTTTCAAGGCATTCTATGCGCCCATTGATTGCATCCGCAACTGATTTGTTAAACAAAAGTAAATACTTAAAGTTTTAACGAAAAAGCCGGGACGCATGCGCCCCGGCTTTCAAAAGCTCGGATAATTTAGCGATCGAGCAACTTAGCCGACGATTTCGGTTCCCGAGAACCAATAGGCCATTTCTTCGCGGGCGGTTTCGGGCGCATCCGAGCCGTGCACGGAATTCTCGCCGATCGACAGCGCATGCACCTTGCGGATGGTGCCTTCCGCAGCATTGGCCGGGTTGGTGGCGCCCATGACTTCGCGGTTTTTGGCGATGGCGTTTTCACCTTCCAGAACCTGGACAATGGTCGGTCCCGACGACATGAATTCGGTCAGTTCGCCGAAGAAAGGACGGTCCTTGTGGACAGCGTAAAAGCCTTGGGCTTCGCGCAGGCTCATCCATACGCGGCGCGAGGCGACAACGCGCAGGCCTGCATCTTCGAGCATTTTGGTGATGGCGCCGGTGAGATTGCGGCGGGTCGCGTCCGGCTTGATCATCGAAAAGGTGCGTTCAATCGCCATTTCAGTCCTCGTTTCATTCGGGTTTTTGAAGATGGCGGCTCATAGCCGCTTCGCCCCGGCTTGTGAAGGGGCAGCCAAAGGGGTGCTTGAAACCGGCTGCGTCATGGGCTGTAACAGGTCTGCACGGGGCCAAGATGATGAGACAGCATTTCCGCATGTTCGCCGCCTATAATTGCTGGGCCAATGAGCGCCTTTATGCGGCAGCCGCTGATCTGGACGACGATGACTACCGGCTCGGGCTAGGCGCGTTCTTCGGCTCGGTGCATGGCACGCTCAATCACATCCTTGCCGCCGACCGCATATGGATGCGGCGCTTCACCGGCGAAGGCGACGCGCCCGCCCGGTTGGACGCCATTCTGCACGACGATCTCGCCATGCTGACCATAGCCCGCGAAACCGAAGACCGGCGCATTATCGACTGGATCGACGATGTGCCCGACGCCATGCTGGAAGGGCGCTTCACCTATACGACGGTGACCGACATGCGCACCATTTCGCAGCGGCTGGCCCCGGCGCTCGCGCATTTCTTCAATCACCAGACCCATCACCGCGGCCAGGCGCATGCGCTGCTGACCAGGCTTGGACAGGTGGCCACCCCGCTCGACCTTTTGTATTTCCAGCGCGAAGCGGCGGGACGGGAGTTTGCGTGAGCGGGTAAACCGCGCCCCTTGCCTTCGCCTGCACATTCGGCCAAAAGCGCGGCCATGCTGACACTCACCGATCTTTCGCTGCGCATTGCCGGGCGCCTGTTACTCGACAAGGCTTCGCTGGCCCTGCCTGCCGGGGCCA